>CAYQTP010000142.1:0-1503 GCA_964420475.1 uncultured Gammaproteobacteria bacterium | reverse complement strand
TAATGTCGCCAACGATAAGCTCTGCACGCTTGTCAACAGTTTCTTTTTTGGAAGACGAAAGGTTATCAAGAACCACAACTTTATGTCCCTGATCCAGAAGAATCTTGGTAACATGCGATCCTATAAAGCCGGCACCCCCGGTTACTAGTATTTTCATTATGCGATGCCAATATACGAATTCATACTAATGATACAAATCATGTGAATTTACCTCTGGCGTCCGTCTCAATTCTGATTATCCTAATTGGCTTTAAATACCGATTGCGGAAATTTACAAGTAGTCCCAATTTTATATTCAATATTTGAAGATATCTTTGAATTTGATAGTAATCATCTTTTGTTATTACCCTCTTTGCTTTAAGTTCTAGAATCAATTTATTATCTATGATGAAATCTAGAATATTTCCGGTATTTTTAACATGAAATTCTCTTTTATATGGTATTTTTAAATCTCTCAATTTATGTTCTAAAACATCGCAATATTGTTTCTCTCTCGCAAATCTTCCGAGTTCATTATGGGCATCAAAACATGCACCAACAATAGTATAAGATAGCTGAGGATAAATAAGTTTGTTGTCCCTGACCGAACCTCTGATATTAGTATAATTAGTATCCATTAGTATATTAGCATCGTTAATCAAACTTTGATCCTTCATAGATTGGCACAACTATTTTACCTTTTTTGCCGTTTACCGGGATATCAAGAGCAAAACCCAAAGCATTGGCAACGGAAACCCCGACTCGCGTTCCCGTAAACGAACCGGGGCCGCAATTAACTTCAACGGCAGTTAAGTCCTTGAGGTTTAACTCATTCTTTTTGAGAATTTTGACAATCATCGGCAAAAGTACCTGCGACCCGAGTTTTTGTTTTTGGACTACTCTTTGGATTGTCCCTTTTTTCGGATCCTCCAACTCCACCTTTATTTCCAGTCGGTTAGTAGTATCTATCTTTAATTTCATACACTTTCACTACGATGATTCGTATCATCATAGTGTAATTGCTCCTTTTCTTAGGATTTTGGGCGGGTTGACTGTTGCGTCAACAACGGTCGATTCCATACCCAATCGACATCCTCCTTTCAGGACAAAATTTGCAAGTTTTGTAAAACCGGCATCAAGCTCATCGTATGATTTTGGGGCTCGAGACCCATGAAAATTAGCAGACGTCCCGATAAGCGGCTCGCCCAATCCGTCAATTAACGATCTGACGAGTTCAGAATCAGGCATGCGAAAGCCGATTTTTTCTTTGCCATTTTTTGACTCAAGGATTACAGTTAATGCCGCCGGCCAATATTTTTTGATAATTCCCTCCCCAGTTTTATTTATAACGGCAAGTTTTTCGACCTGACTGAGATCAGAAACTAAAATTGGGAACGGCTGGTTGGTTGGGGTTTTTTTAATTTCATAAATTCGATCAACGGCTTTGGGATTATCAAACAGGCAGCCGACTCCGTAAACCGTATCTGTCGGGAAAATAACAATGCCGCCTTTTTTTAAAACCCC
>CAYQTP010000141.1:0-1509 GCA_964420475.1 uncultured Gammaproteobacteria bacterium | reverse complement strand
ACCATACCGTTGATGCTGTCGAAGATTTCCACCCCAATATAATTCATGTCCATCACGCCTTTCCTTTTTCCTGGGCCGCCCGCTTTATTAAATCAACCTATCAGGTTCCGTACATTATTACCATTCATGGTTCGGAACTTCCAACCGCTCAAAAAGACAAAAGATACTTAGCTTTGACAATGGATGCTCTTTACCGGGCGCGCCGTATCATTCCCAACTCTTTTTATACCAAAGAGTGGCTTTTTAAAGTCTTTGGGGATAGCTACCGGAGACGGGTTAGAGTCATTCCGGGAGGCGTTGATATAAACAAATTTAAAAAGGTTTTAACATCCGACATTGATAAAAAGTTTAATATCGCCGGGGAAAAGATCGTGGTTTTTGCCGGTAAATTAACTGTCTATAAGGGGGTAAAATATTTAGTGCGTGCCGCTAAAAAAATCAGAGGAAAGGTTCTGATCTTAGGTGACGGACCGGAAAGAAAAAACTTAGAAAAAATAGTTAAAGATGAAAAGATTACTAACGTAAGATTTATCGGTCATCTGGGAAGCGATACCGAGTTTCTAATTAAGTTTTACAGCCGGGCTAATGTTTTTGTTGCACCAAGTGTCTGGGATGAGCCTTTAGGATTGGTTATCCTTGAGGCGATGGCTTGTGAAACTCCGGTTATCGTCACCCGTAAAGGCGGAATTCCCTTAGCGGTTAAAGACGGACAGAATGGTTTCTTTATTAGACCCCGTAATTCTCAAGATATGGCCGACAAAATTAATATGCTTTTTGAAAATGAACCGCTTCGGTTAAAAATGGGTAAACGCGCCCGCGAAATTGCCGTGAAGAGATTTTCCTGGGAGGTGATCGCCCGTCGTTTTGAAAATATCTATCAAAAATTTGCTTATTTTAATTTTTCAAAATAACTTCACCAAGAATTTGATATTATTGTTGTTATGAAGATATTGATTGCTTCGCTTTTAAAAAGAGCGGTTAATGAAAAAACTCTTTCTTCCCGGCCAAGAATTATTTATGAGCTTGTTTCCGGCTTGGTTAGAAAAGGCCACCAGGTTACTTTAATCGGAACAGCTGACAGCCGGATTCCCGGCGTGACCACCATCCCGATTATTGACAGATCATTTGTCGAACTGCCCGCTTTTGAGAATTCATTCTATGCTGAGACTTCTTTCCTGACTAAATTAACCAATAAGATCAAGGAAATCGGTGATGACTTTGATATTATTCATAATCATACTTATCCGGAATTTCTTAACCTTTTGGTCGCCGATTCGATAAAAACTCCTATCGTCACCACAATCCATGCCCAGGCAACTCCGGAACTGGATGATGTCTTAAGCTTATTTAACAATACTTATTTTATATCTATCTCACAAGCTCATAAAAAACTATTTAAAAAAACAAAAATATTTAAAGTTATTTACAATGGCATTGATACGAATATTTACTCATATCAGGAGAAAAAGGGCGATTATCTTCTTTGGCTGGGCCGGTTAGCTAAAGCAA
>CAYQTP010000140.1:0-1566 GCA_964420475.1 uncultured Gammaproteobacteria bacterium | reverse complement strand
TCCTCCCCATGACATTGATGCAGAAAAAAGCGTATTAGGAGCCGTCTTAATTGATTCGGGGGCGATCAATATCGTAGCCGAATTTTTAAAATCAGAACACTTCTATAGCCGTGAACATCAGCTGATCTATTCGGCAATGATCACTCTTTATGAAAAACAACAACCTATTGACGTCGTCACCATTCAGGACGAATTAAAGAAAACCGATTCATTGAAACAAATCGGCGGCAAAAACTATCTATCAGATCTGATCAACACCGTTCCAACCTCCGCCTATATCGAACAGTATGGTAGAATCGTCAAAAATCATTTTGTAAAAAGACGACTAATCCAACTTTCTTCCCGGTTGGTGGAGAAATCCTTTGATACAAAAGGCGACGTTAAAAAATTATTAGATGATGCTGAAGTAGAGATATTTTCTCTTTCCCAAGAACATCTTCACCGGGACTTCATTCAATTAAAAGAGGTTTTAGCGGAAAGCTTTGAGCGTTTGGAAGAGTTTGTCAAAAAAGGCTCTCATTTGAGGGGAGTTTCGACCGGATTTAATGATCTGGATAATAAATTAGCCGGTATGCAGGATTCAAACTTGCTGATTTTGGCGGCTCGTCCGGGAATTGGTAAAACAACTCTGGCTTTAAATATTGCTCTTCAAGCGGCCACTAAAAATAAAATTCCGGTGGGATTTTTTTCTCTTGAGATGAGCAAGGAAGAACTGGTTGACCGTTTGCTTGTCGGTCAGGCCGATATTGATGCCTGGAGATTAAAAACAGGTAGACTGTCTGATGATGATTATAAGAGATTGACTGAGGCGATGGGGGATCTGTCCGAATCTCCGATATTTATTGACGATACCCCGGGGGCATCAATTCTGGAGATGAGGACTAAAGCAAGAAAACTAAAGATGGAAAAAAACATCAAACTTTTAATCGTTGATTATCTCCAACTGGTTGATGCCGGCCGCCGGTTTGAAAGCCGGGTCAATGAGGTTTCTTTTGTTTCCCAAAATTTAAAAAATCTAGCCCGTGAACTTAAAATCCCGGTATTAGCCATTTCCCAGCTGTCCCGGGCGGTTGAACAACGCGGTTCAAGAAGACCGCAGCTTTCGGATCTCCGCGAAAGCGGCAGTATAGAACAGGACAGCGACGTAGTGATATTTCTTTATCTTGAACAGGAATCAGAGGATATTCTGGATCAGAATAAAAAAATAATCAAACTTTATATTGCCAAGCATCGCAACGGAGCGACAGGGGAGATGGACCTAATGTTTAGAGGCGACCGTGTCAAGTTCTACAGTATAGAGAAATAATAAAATCTTCTTGACATTTATTTTTTTCTTCTTTATAATCCTATGGTGGAGGAGAGGACTAAATATGAATGATCATAAAAAAAATCTTTTACACAGACTAAAGATTGCTCACGGACATTTAGAGAAGGTGATTAAGATGGTTGAGAATGATGAATATTGTCTGGATATTATTCAACAGACCCAGGCGGTGGAAATGGCGCTTAAAAAAGTTGATGAGATGATATTGGAAAACCATCTAAGGACCTGTGTCAGGGAATCGA
>CAYQTP010000139.1:0-1582 GCA_964420475.1 uncultured Gammaproteobacteria bacterium | reverse complement strand
CGAATTGCAAAGCGAAGCGGTCTCCTTAAATAATGAAGCGAAAAATCTGAATAATGAAGCTACCGTCCTTAACTTAAAATCAGTCGAACTCAACTCGCTTCTCAAACGCCGCAATGAGGCAGCCCGAAAATATAATATTGTCGCCGAAGAATATAATAAAAAATACGGCCAAGGTTTAGAATTTAATCAAGCGGAATACACCGATGGGGAAATAAATATCTACCAGTTTATAAATCAAGAAGATCTTGTTACCGCTATCGCTCACGAGTTTGGTCACGCTCTTGGTATCGGTCATGTCGAAACTCCCGGGTCTTTGATGTACTACCTTACAAGTGGCGGTAAAAACAGCCCCACCTATTTATCAGAAAATGATCTTATTGAATTGAAAAGAGTCTGCAAAATAGAATGAAAAAAGAACGTCTCATTGAAATAATTTGGTTCGTTATTGTACTTGTCATTTTTATAATCTCTATAAAAATGATAAAAAGCGGTGAACTCCAATCTCAAGTTTCCGCCTTTGGTATTTTTGCTCCGCTTCTGGTTTTGGTTCTCAAAATGACCACTCTCGTCATCGCGCCGCTTGGCGGTACTCCGATCTATGTGATCTCCGGAGCTCTTTTCGGTAGTTTCAAGGGGTTTCTCATATCGTTTCTTGGCGACATCCTTGGTTCCACCATTTGCTTTTTCTTGAGCCGGAGGTATGGGGTGAGGGTGTTGCGGTTTTTTGCCGGCCCTCAAAATGTTGAAAAAGTGGTCAATACGGTAAACATAATCAGCAGTACTAAATCGTTCATAAAAGCCCGTTTTGGGTTTATAAGTATGCCGGAACTTTTGGCCTACGCGGCCGGTTTGAGCCGTATCAGCTTCTGGACCTTTACCGTTATAAACGCGGCTTTTTATGCGCCGATTGATCTGGTCCTTGTCTATCTCGGAGCGACCCTTGCCGAATTTTCGGCTAAATATTTTTTCATTATTCCGGTGGCGGTTTTTTTGGTAGCTTCAATAGGTCTCGTCTTTTTGTATAAGGATTACGAAAAAACAGAAGGAATGTGACTCAAAACTTATCAACAAATTTAGTATAGACCATCATACTTATATGGTATTATTCTACATATGGTATCTAAAGATAGATTAATAAAGCTTTATATCAAGAAAAAGTTTTCCGTTCCGCAAATATCCAAAAAAATTTGTAAAAGCGAAGGAGAAATAAATTATTGGATCAAAAAATACAATATACAAAAAAGAACCATATCTGAAGCAGTCTATACCAGGCACAATCCCAATGGTAATCCATTCAAGATCGCCTCTTTTGTTAAAAATAAAAGCATCTACTTAGACAGAGAATTTATATATGGATTGGGGTTGGGTTTATATTGGGGAGAAGGCAATAAAAAGAATAAAAACTCTGTACGCCTTGGAAACGTTGATCCAAAATTAATATTGAAATTCATGATTTTTTTAGATAAGATATTTTGTGTCAATAAATCAAAATTAAAGTTTGGATTACAAATTTTTACCGACATCAACGAAAAAGAAAGTATAAATTTTTCTTAACAGATTAATTTTTAAGGCTACCTACAAT
>CAYQTP010000138.1:371-1612 GCA_964420475.1 uncultured Gammaproteobacteria bacterium | reverse complement strand
GGAGGTAAGGCTAACTTTGTAAGTGCCATGAATTTAAAAGTTAGTCAGCTGGATTTGGCAGACACGGTTTTTGAGAACCCGACGGGTCTTGATAATGAAAACCAATATACAACAGCATTTGATCTTGCGAAGATGGCGAATTACGCAATAGAGAGGCCGTTTATCGCCGAAACCGTACGGACCAAAAAAGCGATTGTTACTAGTACGGACGGAAAAGTTATTCATAACTTAAATAACATAAACGAATTGTTAGGTGTTGTCCCCGGTGTCTTAGGAATCAAAACAGGTTGGACAGAAAACGCAAAGGAAAATTTAGTCACTTATATTGAGCGTGATAATGGAAAGCTGATAATTGTTGTACTTGGGAGTGACGACCGTTTTGGAGAAACCAAAAAAATAATTGACTGGGTTTTCGAAAGCTACAAATTTTAAAAACCATTACTTATCACCGTAATACTCATCAGTCACAGCCGGAAGTACTGCAAAGAAATTATTATCACCTTCAAATACAGCAACAGGTTGGTAATATGATGCAGATTGACCCGGATCGTAATATGAAAGGTAAATACGTCTGATTACTATTTCCCCTTTTTGATTTTGTGGGTTAATGATGAACGCTTTTCCCTCTCCCAATTCCTTCCAGAGAATTTCCGAGGTTTTGAGCGGATACGTTGCCGATTTGGTTTCATCAATAGGAAAATAATGGTATTCACCCAGGACGACATCTTCGCCGTTAGTTACGAACCAAACATTTGATTCCGGATAGTCCGGAGTTATGCTTCCAAAAGTTGACTTCCCAAATTCTATTTTTTTCCGGAAATAGTTTACTTTGACAAAATCAGCCTCGGAGAGCGAAATTGCTTCTTTAAGCGTCCCTCCTTCAACCCGGATTAGTTGGGTTATGGGATCGCCGCTTAGATCTTCTGTATATAACTCTGCCTTTTGTAAAAATGCGGTCACATCAGTTATTGATTTTTCCTGTGATGACGGTTTTATTTGAAGGACGGTCGTATCCGAAGCCAGATCATAGCTAATAGAAAAGGTACCCGAGATTATATTCATGGTTAGTATAGCCGTTGAATCTTTTTTCTTGAAAATATATACATTGGGAATATTTTCTATAATGTTTTGTCCATCGACGCTGAATTTTAATTTTTGTGCTTTGTCTTTCGCATCGTTAAAGGCGTTAATTTTAGGTGTTACAGGAGGCATTACAAAAACAGGTAAATGCTCTGCCAATT
>CAYQTP010000138.1:0-361 GCA_964420475.1 uncultured Gammaproteobacteria bacterium | reverse complement strand
ATCCGGTGTTTCCAATTTGTAAGTTACATTGGCTAGTGGTTCCATAGGAAATGGAATTTTGGGAAGTTTACCAAACGCAACGGTTGGAGGTGGAGGAGCAGGAGGAAAGAATTTTCTATAAAGAGTGATTGCCGTTTGAACGGCAAATCGTACAAGAAAAAAAAGGGTTATAGAATATACACCATATCGAACCACCTTCCTGGCTGTTATTGAAACAGTTGTTAGCGGAGTCATGATTATTTCATTATAGTTTGGTAACTATCAAATTCCAAATGCTAAAAAGCCCCTCAAGTGTTAAAATCTCTTAGATCTGGAAGGAAAAGTCAGAACCCGCTTTGCCCCAAGCCCGACAGGATTTTTG
>CAYQTP010000137.1:0-1629 GCA_964420475.1 uncultured Gammaproteobacteria bacterium | reverse complement strand
CTCCATTTTATTTTGTTAATAACCTATAAAATATAAAATTTTTTATACTTATTTCCATGAAAATTCTTCCCATTTTTGGATTTTCTTCAAAAATTGCGTAAATGCGGAAAAATAATATTTTTTTAAGCTGCTGTATTTTTATTAAACCGTTTCTAAAAAAATATCAAGAACTGCAGAACCAAGAGTTATGACGTCGTACATTTTTCACCTTTCGTATAAAGAGCAATTCCATGAATAAAAAGGTTTTGATTTGGGAGAGTTTTAAGAATTAGGAATTTCCCATGATTTTCTCCTCTCATGTTAAGTCACGGGTGTTATTGTATTTAATTTAGTTTAATAGCAGAGTTTTCCTATGTGTTTTTTTTAATTTCAATCCCGGATTTATCCGCAGATGTCGAGTTTTTTCTGCTTTTTTTTCTCATAAAGTTATGAAAGACCCTGATTCCATAAAACACAGAGAGATGGAGGAAGAATTAGGAATTGAATTTTTGGAATAAAAGTGTTACTTTTATAAAAAAGTAACACAACAAAAAGTTTTTAAAGTTAAAATTTATAAAATTGATATGGCAATAAAAGGTTACGCTAATTTTGACTGGCAGGTTCCGAAAGTAGTTGCATCTTTACTAAAAGGCAAAGACGCTGAAAAACTTTACAAAGAAGTTAAAGAAGATGAAAACTCATTTGAAAAAAATTCTAATTTAGGGTTTCTTGATTACAATTCAAATGAAATTAGAGGTTCTAATTCGTTAAGAACAGGGCAGATTTACAGGTTAATTGGAGGTTCTAAAGTCAGAGTTGCAGTTCCTGGAGATGATTTTAATGGGGATATTTACAATTTGATTAAGGGCAAATATTACACTGATTTTAATGCTTTGGTTGCGCATAAAGATAAACCAATCTATGAAAAGAATAATGGGTTGTGGAAAAAAGTTATTGAGCTTGCACAAGGAAAAAAAGGAAATTTAATATTTCCATTTATGGTTCAGGGGTTTTATGTCCTTCCGGATAAAAAAGAAACTGGTTATGAGGTAAAAATTGTTCCTGCATCAAACTTTGAAGTTATTGTTGATGATAGATTATCAGGAAAATATAATGAATGGAATTTTGATAAAGTTGACGAAAAAGGATTACCCATTAATTTGGATAAATCTAAAGGAAATAGAACTTTTTATACAAGAAATGACGGATTATCTGGGGTTTGTCTGGGCGGATACTCTGTTTGGGACTCAGGCTTGAATTCCGGAGGTGGCGATCTTACTTATTCTGATGGCTATGGTCGGGTGGTGGTTGTTTATGACACCGAAGGTGTCGCGCCGAAAAATTTTGAGGTTGGAAAAAGCGATTAATAAAAAAATTTCTAAATTGGAAAATCTGAAACAAAAATATTTAAACAATTTTCTTTGGTGCTCTATGGTCTTGCCACAGGAAATTTCACTTAAATACTGACTTTTCCTGTTTTTTGCGCGGATAATTCAGATTGAAATTTTTGTCCCCGGAATAATTGGTTTTATAAGTATTATAAATATGAAAGAAAGGGAAATTCCAATAATCAGTCAATTTGCAAAAGATTATCTGACCTTTTTAGTTTTATAAAACCCCAAGGCTTCAAGTCCTGGCAGTTTTTTTCCG
>CAYQTP010000136.1:0-1647 GCA_964420475.1 uncultured Gammaproteobacteria bacterium | reverse complement strand
AATATAAATATAAATTGATAAACCGGCCAAAAACCATAAAAAAGCAAAAAGAAATCTTTTTTTTGAAAAAATAAATCTGTAATGTTTTATCAGCAGAATAAAAATTGCCGGAAAGAGGGTAAAAATAAACATCTGATGAGTGATTGAAAGACCGGTAAATAGAGCCAATAAATATAGATCCTTTGCCTTTTGTTTTTCATAAAAACGGATGGCAAAATAGATGATGACAATAACAAAAAAATTATTTAATCCAAGTCCTTCCGGTATCTCTGCCGTCAGCCAGAAGAGATATGAAAAAGCAAGAATTGAGGTTGAAAGCAATGCAATAAATAAGCTTTTTGAAACTTTTAAACAAAACTTGTAGTAAATAATCAAACCGGCGATCGAAGAAAAAACCGAGATCAATCCGACCTTAGAAACGATCGGCAGAGGGATCGGCAGATGAGAGATGACAAAACCTAAAAATGAAAAAAGCGGATATCCCGGGCTATGGGCGACCCCAAAGACATAGGCAGCGGTCACCAGATCACCGATATCACCGCTGTAAATATCCCGGGTTAAATTATGAAGATAAATAATTCCAATGAAGAAAAAAAATAAAAAGACAAAGGCTTTTTTAACAAATTTTATGGTCATTTGAGAATATTATTTGATTTTATCATAATGTATAATACATATATGCGAAAAATACTGCTTATAGAGGACGATCAGTTCATAAAAGATATTTATATCCAAATGCTCACCCCCTTTTTTGAAGTTGATGCTGCCGAAGACGGTAAAACGGCCTACGGAAAAATTATAAAAAACACCTATGACCTGATCCTTCTTGATATGTATCTACCAATAATGGACGGAAAACCGGTATTTGAACTGCTGGAAAAAAATTTTCCAAATAAATATAAAGATAAAATCGTTTTTATGACCAACGACGACAGTGAACAGACGATCAAATACTTTAATGGTTCGGGAATAAAATACCTGATCAAAAGCGCTCTCAATCCGGAAGAGTTTGTGAAAAAAGTAAAAGGTTATATTGGGTAACGATTTACTATGAAAATAGTTGAATTAGAAAACTTAAAGTCATTATCCAAATATGACAATCATCAATTAGTCTTGTTCTTTGAAGATTCAGCATTACAACTAAAAGGTTATATTGTCATTCACCGCTTTGGTGAAAAAAAACGGGCTTTTGGTGCAACTCGTCTGTGGTCATTTCAAAATCAAGAACAGGCTCTAACAGATGCACTTCTTTTATCAAGAACGATGTCTTATAAATTAGCAATGGCGGGATATAAATATGGTGGTGCAAAAGCCGTTATTATCCGGCCGAAAAAAATTATTAATCGTCCAAAATTTCTTCAAACATATGTCCAAGCTGTCGATGAATTGGCCGGAAAATTTATTACCGGTCAGGATGTAGGTTTATTGATGGATGATGTCAAAATTATGAAAGCAAAAAGTAAAAATATTGTTGGAACAAAGATTGATCCGGTTAAATATACTGCAATTGGATTGTTTATTGCTTTAGAAGTATGTTTAAATGAAATATTCGGCAGTAAATCAGTTCAAGGCCGCAGTTTTGCCGTCCAGGGTTTGGGTAACATCGGTCAAGGCTTAATTAGAAATATCTATTCAGGTGCAAAAACC
>CAYQTP010000135.1:0-1692 GCA_964420475.1 uncultured Gammaproteobacteria bacterium | reverse complement strand
CAGCTGGTCACTTATCTTAAGGCGAAAATTGAAGCTGCCAAGACCGTCAGAGATCTATTGGACCGGGAAAAAGAAGTAACGGAAAGACTCAAGACTAAGTCGGAAGAAACGGTTGATGTTTTTAAACCAAAACCAAAAGAAAAAGAAAAGACCATGGAAATGAAGGCAGAGCTAAAGGAAGATCTACCTAATTAGAAATTATCAAGGGTTGTTTGCTAAATTTAGTTAATACTTCGATCTGTTTGTTTTCCTTTATTAAAACCGTATCTTCTATTCTCATTCCCCATCTGCCTTCCAGATAAACTCCCGGTTCAATTGTGACTATCTGGCTTGGAAGCAAAACATCAGTTGAAGTAAAAGAAATTTTTGGATATTCATGGACTTGTAAACCAACGCCATGACCGGTCGAATGAGAATAAGTCAACTGTTGACGATTGACAGTTGATAGTTGTTGGCGGCAGAACTGGTCGATAGAAACCGGATTGTTATCGGTTTTTAAACGCTCTACGGTTTTTTCTTGGGCTTTAAGAAGTATTTTATAGATATTCACCATTTCATCGGTTGGTTTTCCCACAAAGATCACTCTCGTTGTATCGGAATGGTAATCATTATATTTGGCTCCATAATCAATTAAGATCACAGAATTTTTTTTGACCTTTTCATTATTTCCACCTCTGGTATCGTAGTGCGGGATTGCAGAATTTTTATCAACGGCAATGATTGGATAAAAAGATAGAGGGTGATTTTTTTCCTTTAACCAGAACTCGATCTTAAAAGCAATTTCTTTTTCCGTTGTCCCCGGCCTGACGGTCTTCACAATCTCCTCCAGACATTGATCGGCAATTTTACAAGCTGTTTTTATATTATTTATTTCATTAACGTCTTTTGTTTCCCTGATTTTAATAATTTGTTTTTCCAAAGCAATCATCTCAATATTTATCAACGATTTTTTTAGCTTCTGCAGCTCGGTAACTTTCAAATCGTCACCTTCAAATCCCAACCATTTAATTTTTTCTTCAATGACAATTTCTTCTAAGTGTTTTATCAATCCTTTCTCCGGCGTTATTAACTTTAAAATTAAAAAATTGTTATTTATTATTTGCGATTTATTATTTACATACCGGCTGTCGGTGAATAAATAAACGTTTTTTGCCGTTATCAAGCTCCAGGCCTCTCTTTCATCGTTAGATAATGTCTTAAACCCGGTCAGATAAAGAATATTGTAAAAATTTGAAACCAGAAATCCGTCAAGATTTTTTTCCGTCAAAATTTTTCTTAATTCCTCCAGCCGTTGGCTTAGCATAGAAAGTAATTATAAATAATTTTGTTAAAATAAAGTATGCGTAAAAAAATAATAATATTCATAATTATTTTGTTAATCGCAGCTCCCATCCTGTTTTATTCTTTCCAATATTTTTCCCGGGCAGCGGCGGTAAAAGCCAATATTGTCGTTGATGTAACAAAGACTTCCGGACCGTTTCCCGACCGCTGGAAAGCTTTAGCCCAAGGCGGTGAAGAGTCAGGAGTGAGAATGTTAGGTAACGTGGTTCCTCAAGTGGCCGAACTTTATCCAAAATATATTCGCTTAGATCATATCTATGATTTTTATGACGTAGTCAGCCGCAGCTCATCAGGAAACCTGAATTTTGATTTTTCTAAACTGGATAAGACGGTTTGCGACATTTATAATAC
>CAYQTP010000134.1:0-1692 GCA_964420475.1 uncultured Gammaproteobacteria bacterium | reverse complement strand
AATTTCAACCGTCAGAAGACCGCAACCCACTGTAGAAGGGCTTGTGAGTGAATCAGTTAAGCAAGTTGGACAAAATGATGAAAGAAGGTCTGAACAAAGTAATGAGAATGACAGCGATGATGATGATTTGCCAACTAATGATTCCTCCAAAAAAGATGAGTTTGGAGAAGATTTTGAAATACCCGCGTTCCTTCGTAAAATACAGCATTGACCCCAACCCTTGACAATTATAGGACTTAGTAGTATAATACTAATTACTAACAAAGATATTTTTAGGTGTGTCAACTTGACACTGTCAGTGAGTCTAGTCCCCGGGAAAAACGGCTTTCTAGATCAAAAAAGTGGGAAATACAGCCCGCCTGGCAGGTTTGAGTCAAGATTAAAAATAAGTGGCACACTTTTTAATAGGATGGTGGAAAGGGGAGCGAGAAAATGGTACAACATGACAATCTCGAAACGATCGGTAAACCCCCTTTCACCATATTTTTTTGAACTCTTGACAAATATAGATTCTATAGTATAATGCTATTTATATTTATTAATTTGACTATCTCAAGCAGTTAATTAAAACTAATTAATTATTTGAGGCAGTCAGAGCTGATACGAAAATGGCCGATGATTGTTCTCACTCGGGCATGAGCCCAAATGCGATTCTTAAGTTTTACTAAGTTCTGTTTTAAAATTTCCCCGGTGGAGCCGAAAACCCTTTTTTTAAAAGGTACTTGTACCAGTCTGGTTAAGACTAAACAAGGAGGCTAAGAAGCTGGGATGGTAAAATTTGGAACTGGTTAAGCTTGAGAAAGGGAAAATAGAGCGAGCCCTTACATGCGTAGAAAGTCGCTCAGCACTTTTTTTCAGGCATTCTCTTTGGGCAGATGTTTCCAAGATATCTGGCGCCTTGACGAATAGAGCCCTCTACGTGGAAAGACAGTAAGGCGTAGTTGATTGTGCTCAATCGGGGTTTGAGAGTGCCAAAATCACCTGTCACGGGTATGAAAGCTCATTGCGAAAGAGGCCAGTTTTGATTTGGACCTTAAAGAGCCTAATATTCCAAAAAGAGCGCCTAATTTTTTTCTAATAGTGCGCGTTGGACAGGTGGTTTGTTTTCATCACAAGCGGGTTGTAGATAAAATAGAAGTGTGGATATATTTACCGGATATAGTTTTCATTAACTAATATTCAGGTATTTATTTATTTGTAAGACCACATTTCTTTTTATACTGCAACCCGATTTTTTTTGTAAAAAATTTAACTTCTCTTTAATTTTTTTGGCTTCTAAAGTAGAATATAGCTTATGAGTAAAAAGAAAACTCCTTTTTTTGATCCAGTTGATACCGGGGTGAGTTTTGTTGCGCTTGAGAGGCGAATTCTTGAGCGTTGGTATGAGCTGGGAATAGACAAGAAATACCGTGAAAAAAATGCTTCTTCTGATAAATATTTTTCATTTTTAGATGGTCCGATCACTGCAAACAACCCAATGGGAGTTCATCATGCCTGGGGAAGAACTTATAAGGATCTTTGGCAAAGGTATAAGAACTTAAAAGGATTTAAGCAGCGCTTTCAGAATGGTTTTGATTGTCAAGGTCTTTGGGTAGAGGTGGAAGTTGAAAAAGAGTTGGGTTTAAAAAGTAAACGTGAAATTGAAAATTTGGTTCCGGGAGATAAAAAGGCGAGCCTTTCTAAATTTATTGA
>CAYQTP010000133.1:0-1713 GCA_964420475.1 uncultured Gammaproteobacteria bacterium | reverse complement strand
GTTTTTAAAAGCAAACCCAAACATGTTAATAAATGAAGTTTTAATTAAACCGATACTGACAGAGAAAGCCACTAATTTAGTCCAAAAAAAAGTGTATATGTTTGAGGTTGATAAAAAAGCGACTAAATTTCAAATAAGACGGGCATTGGAAAAATTATATAAAGTCAAGACAGGTGACATAAAGATCATGATAAGAAAAGGAAAAGAAAAAAAGTCAGGAAAAAAAATGATGATTAAAAAAATGGCCGATAGGAAAATAGCCTTTATTAAGTTAATTGAGGGGAAGATCGACCTGTTTCCGCAAAAATAAATATGGATAAAAAAGCATTATTAAAAAAAGCCGAACCGGTAAAAAGACTAATGAGAATTTTGAAAAAAAATTCCGGCCGGGATAATAGTGGTCAAATTTCGGTTCGTCATCAGGGCGGAAGGCAGAAAAGATTTTATCGGATCATTGATTTTAAAAGAGATAAGCGCGATATGGAGGCAGAAGTAATCAGGATCGAGAGAGATCCGAACAGAAATGCTTTTATTGCCCTGGTTAAATATCAAGATAACGAATTACGATACATACTTTATCCGAATAATCTCAAAATAGGTGATAAAATCATTGCCAGTGAAAATGCGGAGATAAAAATCGGTAATTCTTTACTGCTGAAAAATATTCCCATCGGAACCTTGGTCCACAATGTGGAACTATATGTTGGTAAAGGCGGTCAGATGATTAAAAGTGCCGGTGCGGCGGCTACAGTTATCGCTAAAGAAGAAAAATACGTCCAATTAAAATTGCCCTCAGGTGAGGTGAGGCGTTTTTTGAAAGATTGCTTCGCGACCGTTGGACAGATAGGAAACATAAAATTTAAAGATGAAATTATCGGCAGCGCCGGAAGAAAAAGATTGATGGGGATCAGGCCGACAGTCCGGGGTACTGCTCAAAATCCACGGAGCCATCCTCACGGCGGCGGAGAGGGGAGATCGGGCGAAGGAATGCATCCGAAGACTCCTTGGGGCAAGCCGGCCCGGGGTAAAAGAACAAGAAATAAAAATAAATGGAGCAAGGGATTAAGAATTAAAAGACGTAAATAATTAATATGGAATCAAAAGCTTATTTCATCAATCTTCCGGTTTCACCAAAGAAGGTCCGTTTTTATCTGCCGGCTATTAAGAAATTAAAACCGGTCAGCAGCCTGGACTATCTTTACTATGAAAGGACCGACGCGGCCGGTATTCTATATAAAGCAATTAAATCGGCCATAAATAATGCCCGGCAGTTATTGAAAGTAGAAGATAATCTGTTAAACTTTAAACTTCTCACCGTTGAACAAGGTCAAAAACTGAAACGCTTTCGTCCAGGTTCACGTGGAAATGCTAATCCGATCAACAGAAGAATGAGTCATATTAAGATTATTTTGGAAGCAAGCAGGGAAGCTGTTAAACCGGTTAAATCAGTCGAATCGGTTAAATCGGAAAAGAAACTCAAAGCACCAAAGTTAAAAATTGAAAAAGTTAAAAAGTAAATGGGACAAAAAGTTCATCCAAGGGGTTTGCGTCTTGGAGTTGTTTACAATTGGAATTCCCGTTGGTTTTTTTCAAATAAGAGATCTTTTAAGGATTCTTTAATATCAGATCTGAAAATAAGAAAAGCCTTAATGAATAAGCTGGCTTTTTCTTCGGTGACACAAATTGATATAGAAAGAGCGATTAACAGAATTA
>CAYQTP010000132.1:0-1725 GCA_964420475.1 uncultured Gammaproteobacteria bacterium | reverse complement strand
TGGAAGCCAAAAGTGACTTTTCTAATGATGTATTTCCGCCATAAGGGTTTTATGGACGGCTTTCCGGGATTTGTCTTTGCCCTGTTTTCAAGTATCAGATTTTGGGTGATATATATTAAGTGGCGACAAAAATCTCAAATATCAAAAATCAAAAATTAAAATGACATATTAAAAATAAAAAAAGAAAACATTTTACATTTTGATCTGTCTTTTTAATATTTAATATTTAATTTTTAATGTTTTTATGCTCCTATTTTAAACTCCACCACCTCTCCATCTTTCATCTCATAATCTTTTCCAACTGTTTGCACCAGTCCCTGTTCACGGGCCTTTGTCCAACCGCCTGCATCAACAAATTGTGGGTAAGGGATGATATCGGCTTTGATAAATTTTTTTTCAAAATCGGTATGAATGGTTCCGGCCGCCTGCGGAGCCAGCCAGCCTTTTTTGATCGTCCATGCGCGGGCTTCGATCACTCCTCCGGTCAAAAAAGATATCAACCCAAGGGTTTCATAAGCTTTTTTAATCAAACGATTAAGTCCAGATTCAACCAGTCCAAATTGTTTAAGGTATTCCTTTTGTTCGTCAGGGGATAAAATAACAATTTCACTTTCCATTTTTGCACAAAAATAGATGAAATTGGATGAAATCGGATTAAATCGGATAGAATTGGTTTTGTTTTGACTAATTCCATCCGTTTTAATCTGACTCTGTCCGATTATATCCGTTATCTTTTTTTCCGTTTCTTCTTGATTTTGTAGTTGCTGTTCCGAAACGTTAAAGACATAGATGACAGGTTTTGCTGTCAGAAGATTTAAAGGTTTTAAAGAAAGTAATTCCTCTTCATCCAAGCTTTGCTGACGGACGGGGATTCCTTTATCAAGCTCATTTTTAACTTTTTTTATCACTTCATAATCAGCAAAAGCTTCTTTAGGAGCAGAGCTCCCCTTGGGCTCTTTTTGTTTATTGACGGTTTCCAGGTCGGCAAGAATCAACTCTGTTTCGATCGTTTTTATATCATCTTCAGGATTGATTTTATCGGAAACATGAACGACATTACCGTCTTCAAAGAGCCGGACGACGTGGACGACCGCCTCAACTTCACGGATGTGAGACAGAAATTTATTGCCAAGACCTTCTCCACGGGATGCTCCGCGGACCAATCCGGCAATATCATAGAATTCGATAGCGGCCGGAACGATCTTAGTTGTGTTAACGATTTTAGCAAGAACCGGAAGCCGTTCATCCGGGACTTCAATAATTCCGACATTTGGTTCGATCGTACAGAAAGGATAGTTGGCGACATTGGCCACCTGCTTTTTCAGAAGAGCATTAAAAAGCGTCGATTTTCCGACGTTTGGTAAACCGACGATACCGATCGAGAGTTTCATAAGAGAACATTATAACATCAAATGACCTTCACCTCTATTGCGAAAATCATCATTTCCCGACAATCCATAACGCTCTTATTGTAGGTTATAAGCAATTGACTTGAAAGTCGCGCTTTTATATCTTGGTTTTTGATATGGGTGGAAGTTACTTTTGTCGGCGGTTGGGAGGAACAATTCTTCGGATCAGGGAAAAAAATAAACTTACTCAAGAAGAGCACAAACGCCTCAAAAATGTTTTGGAGATGATTCCTTCAGAAAACTACACTTCACGCGCGGTGATGGACGCTCTTGGTAGTGACCTTACCAATAAATACTCTGAGGGCTATGCAAAAAA
>CAYQTP010000131.1:256-1751 GCA_964420475.1 uncultured Gammaproteobacteria bacterium | reverse complement strand
TCCGCCCCCGATTCAGGAAGTTTATTGTTATTTAAGCATCGATAAAGATCTTTTATTGTTCCTTCAACCCATGAATCGTCCCCTTCATAGGGAATTATTTTAACTTCAAACTCCAGTTTTCCGTCAAATGCCTCTTTATCTGCGTCCCCGTTGCAATAGACAAAATAACCAGTTGAGGAAACCTTGTAATTGTTTTTGCGGAAAAGCCACTGATAGATTTCCATCTGTCTTTTATATCCGATCTGCCAGTCGGCATCAAGCGAAACTTCTCCGACTTTCGAGGTGGCTTTATAATCAACAATTATCAACTCTTTCTTCGGATTAATCCAGATGTCATCTATCCCGCCGGTGATATTGAGATTGGTTTCTTTATGCAGATATTCTATTCCGCCCCGAAGCGCATCCCTCCATTTATTCATATTTTTATCTTTGTAAGGAATTGCATCAATTTTATAAGTTTTCATTAAAGGATGGGGGGTTTCGTTAGCCCGGTGAACATCAAATTCTTTTTTAAGAAGTTTGTCAACGGCCGAGTTCAGGGAAAATGGATATCCCGGAGGTTGAGACACCCCCAGATGTCTATCAAAATAAAAACAGCGTGGGCAGTTTAAGAATAAATCTATCTTGGAGCGGCTTAAACGAAATGGGAATAAAGATCCGGGTGTATAAAGATATGATTTTCTTCTTGGATTATAATACTGTGACATAGGAATAATTATAGTTGATATAATCTACTTTATATAGACAATCTATGAAGAAAATATTTCCGATTATAATTTTGACCATTATTTCCTTATTTTTAGTTTTTTATCGTTTTGCTTATATCCCAAAGTACTTGGCTTTTGATGAAGTGGAATTTGCCAAACTGGCCTTATCTTTGGAAAACAAACCTTATATTGCCTACTCTTCTTTAGCAACCGGTCACTCAACTTTATATTTTTATATTTTATTGGCCTCATTAAAGACTTTTGGAATTAATGTCTTTGCTTTAAGGTTCCCTGCAGCAGTTTTTGGAATATTATCGGTAATAATCTTTTATTTGATAATAAAGAAAGTTTTTAAACAATGGAACAATGAAGCAATGAAGCAATGGTTTCCGTTTTTCTTAACTCTCATTCTCCTCTCTTCCCGCTGGTTTCTTAATTTTTCTCGTTTTTCATTTGAGGCCACCTTTCTTCTTTTTCTTGAATTAGTTTCAATTTATTTCTTAATTTCTAAAAAAAATTTATTTTTTTCTGGTCTTTTTGCCGGCCTTGCTTTTCTTTCCTACACTCCCGGCCGAATCTTCTTTTTACTACCAATTGGATTTTTATTATTAAAAAGACAATGGAGCAATGAAACAATGAAACAATTATTGTTATTTATAATTCCCTTCATAATAATTATCACCCCTTTAACTTCATATTTTTTTGCAAATAAAGATACCCGTATCGATCAACAATTTTTTTTGAGAAATCACGAAATGACCGTTAACGAAAAAGCCGTCGGACTTTGG
>CAYQTP010000131.1:0-246 GCA_964420475.1 uncultured Gammaproteobacteria bacterium | reverse complement strand
TTTTTGCTAAAGGAGATATGAACGGCCGCCATAACTATCCCGGCAAACCTGCCCTGAATCCGATTTTAAGTATTTTATTTATTACCGGCTTGATAATCTCAATTAAAAATTGGAGGAGGTCTTATAACCTATTTGCTATCAGTTATTTTCTTTTAGCTATTGTTCCGGCACTGATGACCTATCCATGGGAAAATCCAAATATGCTCCGTACCTATACAGTCCTCCCTTCAGTAATATATTTTATCG
>CAYQTP010000130.1:0-1800 GCA_964420475.1 uncultured Gammaproteobacteria bacterium | reverse complement strand
AACGAAAAACCTCTTTATAGATATGCCGCTGCAATGTTAAGGCTCGTTCCGATCTTAGGTAGGTTATTTTCTCCAGAAGAAGCAAGAGCAAGAGCTCTTCAACAAGAACAACAAATAGAAAAAGTGATGAATAGAAGAATAGGACACGATGGTAGAGGTGGTTAAAAAGATTTATTTCTTCTCCGCTTTGAAAATGTAGGTCTCTCCGGCTTTATATTTTGAAGTTTTCAATAAATATTTTTTTCCGAACTGCTCTATTTCCCAGCTGTTTAATGTTGACGGATCAAGATTATTCTTTTGGGTGAAAATCAATAGTTCATCAGACCCGGAATACTCAAATTCCGATAAAGGGACAAAACCGTATTTTTGAAAAAAATATCGATATTCAAAACCGACAATCGCATTTGGGTCGGCAATCATCACCACATTGAAACGGGAATTCTTTTCAACGAGATGTTTTTCTATACTATATTTAACTGCCTGATCAAAAGGCTCCGGCCGGATCGTTGTTTTTTTGTAGATATGCTTAGGAAAAAATAAGATCTCAAGAAAAAGCATCAAGAAAATAAGGATTTTATACCGGGATTTAAGAAGCGTAATAACGATAATAAAGAAAATAAAAAAAGAAGTCGGATAAAGGTAATGGGGAGCCAGTTGAAAGCGGATAAGAACGGATAAAATCAGCAGTGCCAAAAAACCGTTTAAAATATAAAAGATTTTTTTACTGGATTTTTTTTCAAAAAAATCAACTAGACCAAGAATTATCAGGCCGATAATCGGATTAATTATTATATGAGATCTCATTTCGTTGGCCATAAACAAAAAATTTTCAATAACATTTTTTTTACCGGCCGCACCGTGAATAATGTTTTTATTTCCGATCCAGGAAAGATAGGACTGGTTGAAAAAAGTATTTTTTAACATAATAAAATTATTTTTTATCTCAAAAAGTATCAGCGGCAGAAAAGCAGCAATAATTCCAAAAATAAAATATAAGGAAGATATTTTTTTCTTCAGTTTATAGATTATTAATAAATAAACCGGCAATAGTATAAGTAAATTTAAAAAACCGAAATTTATTATCACTCCAAACAAGAATCCCAATATCAAGATAGTTATCGGCTGTTCAATTTGATTGAAGTAGACGAAAGTTAAAAAAAACAGAAGGAAAGAAAGATGAGTATTTGAGATGCTTGGATTTCTTGAGGAAAATATAAAAATAGGAATGATGGCAAATGATATTGATGCAATAGCCGCTTTCCATAACGGATATTTTTTAACGGCTTTAATAAAAAAATAAAAAACGGCCAGGACAAAGAGCAGGGCGTTAAAATAAGTGATTGCCATGATTTTAAAACCGGATAATAAAAATACGGGAACAAACAGATAATAATAATAAGATGCGGTGTATAATCCTCCAAATGACAGCTTCGGGCCAAGAAGGGTCTGGTTCCCCTGGGAAATTTTTAATATATTGAATAAATCTCTGGCAAAATCAGAATGAAAGATTAAAGAATCATTCAGCCTGAAAGTGATAATTATTGAAATTACAAAAGAAACGATCAAACCATAAATGATATTTTTTTTCATTTTAAATGCTACTTAATAATATTGAGCTGATAAATATCACAGGCGCCAAGGCATCCGTCATAAACCTTATTAAGTGAAAAGTTTGCCGTCAGCTCGCTAATCTGTTTCGGCCATTGGCTCGGGACATTGCTTTCATAATAATGGGTAATATAAACATTATTACCCTCTTCAAGCAATTTTTTGTAACGGGCCGAAACATCGTCACCTCCA
>CAYQTP010000129.1:0-1823 GCA_964420475.1 uncultured Gammaproteobacteria bacterium | reverse complement strand
ACCAATTTGAATACCTTTTTTTTTGCCGTCTTCAATTAATTTGACTTCGTCCTTATATTTTTCCAGCCTGAACTCTCTCAAAAAACGAAGCGGGGTCTTTATCCCCGCTTTTTCTAATTCCCCTTTGACTGGTTTTTTAATGCTTTTGGTTTGACCAAATCCAAGTTTAACCGAAAAATAACCCCGCTTGTCCGGGGTGATGACATCAATAAGATGACATAAGGAGGTATCAATGAAAGTAGTTGGAATTCTTTCTCCGTTTTTATCAAACTGTTGGGTCTGAACCGATTTTTTTCCTAAAATAAAACTTGGCATAAAAAATAGCCCCAGATTGGGGCTAAAATTCCAATCCGGAAAACATTAATCCTAAGTTCCCGAGCAAAGGATAAATATCATGTGAAAAGAATTATATAATAACAACTTAAAATGTTCAAATGGATTTCTACATTTTTACTTCAACCTCAACACCGGCAGGAAGTTCCAGATGCATCAAAGAATCAATGGTTTGATTAGTGGGATTAATAATATCGATCATTCTTTTATGAGTTTTTAAACCAAACCGCTCCCGAGCGTCTTTATCAATAAAAGAAGCTTTGTTAACAACAAATGTTTCATTTTTTGTGGGCAGTGGAATTGGACCTAATACATTGGCACCCGTTCTGATTGTCGTATCGACAATTTTTTGACAGGTCTCATCGATCAATCGATGATCATATGATTTAAGTCTGATTCTTATTCTTCCTTTCGGCATAGTATTAAGGTGCTAACTAGTTTAATTCGTTAAAATTCGTTGAATTAGTTGAAACTAGTTTTAACTAACTTAGACCAACTATCGACTAATTAAATTTATTTAATGATCTTGGTGACTACTCCTGCGCCTACCGTGTGTCCACCTTCCCGGACGGCGAATTTCAATCCTTCTTCCATGGCAACCGGGTAAATCAATTTGCCTTTAATCTTGACATTGTCTCCGGGCATAACCATTTCCACCCCGGCCGGCAGTTCCACCTCACCGGTGATGTCGGTAGTCTTAATATAGAATTGGGGACGATATCCTTTGAAAAAAGGCGTATGTCGTCCGCCTTCATCTTTAGTAAGAATATAGATCTCTGCATCAAATTCAGTATGCGGAGTAATTGATCCTGGTTTGGCAATTACCTGACCGCGAACGACGTCATCTTTTTCTATTCCTCGGAGCAATAATCCGACATTGTCACCGGCTCGCGCTTCATCCAAGGTTTTTTTGAACATCTCAACTCCGGTGATGACGGTTTTTCTAGTTTCTTTAATACCAATTATCTCCATCTCTTCATTTACCTTAGCGATACCTCTTTCCACCCGTCCTGTGACAACTGTTCCTCGGCCGGAAATGGTAAAGACATCCTCAACCGGCATCAGGAACGGTTTATCGATCGGTCTAACTGGATCAGGGATATATGAATCAACCTGGGCCATTAGATCTTCAATTGATTTAATGGCTGCCGGATCATCTTGCAGTGCTTTCAAAGCCGAACCGCGGATAACCGGAACTTTATCACCCGGAAATTTATATTTGGTTAATAGTTCTCTGACTTCCATTTCTACCAGATCAAGGATTTCTTTGTCAGCGACCATATCAACTTTATTCAAAAAAACAATTATGGCCGGAACATTAACCTGTCGGGCAAGTAAAATATGTTCCCGGGTCTGAGGCATTGGACCATCCGGAGCCGAAACGACGAGGATGGCTCCATCCATTTGTGCCGCACCAGTAATCATGTTTTTAATATAATCAGCATGACCTGGAGCATCGATATGAGCATAATGACGTTTGTGTGTTTCAT
>CAYQTP010000128.1:0-1826 GCA_964420475.1 uncultured Gammaproteobacteria bacterium | reverse complement strand
CCGGGCAATCTGGATAGCCGAACTCTTTATGTTAACTTCAAAAAAATCGCTTTAGAATAAATAATTTATTTTACAAATCTTTGAAATAAAAATGAAGTTTTGGAATAGATTTATTCCAGCGGAATTTTTCACTTTGTTTTGATCCTTTAATCGAGAGATGATTAGCATACTCAGGATGTTTAATTAAATATCTAATTTTTTCTTTAATATCATAAAAATTATGCGGATCGATATACAGGACGGAACTTCCTCCTACCTCGGGAAGAGATGAGGATCGAGAACAGATGACAGGCGTACCAAGACTCATAGATTCAAGTACAGGCAGCCCAAATCCTTCATAAAAGCTCGGGTAAACAAATGCATATGCGTTTTTTATTAAAGTAATCAAATAATCATCATTAAGAAAATCAAATACAATAATATTGTTTTTTTCTTTATTTGGAAAGTTTTCTTTAACATAGTTTATCACTCCCTTTTTTACCTTTCCCCATCCGTCGCCACCCATTAAAATCAATTTAAAATCACTCGGAATTTTTTTTTCTTTTTGCAGTTCAACAAAACTTTCAACCAGATTATTCAAGTTTTTTCTCGGTTCAAATGTACCATAATATAGAAGATAAGATTTTTTTTTCAGCTCCGCAACTTGTTGACGGGAAATAAGCTGGAGATCTCCAAACAGCTTTAAATCGTAGCTTTTTTTGTCAAAAGCGGAATCTAAACCGGGATAGCAAATGGTAATTTTTTTATTATTATTTCCCGGATAATGAGCTAATAAATCTTTTTTGGTGGCATCGCTGATACAGACAATTCCCTGACAATGGCGGGTGGTAAAGTTGAGCTTTCTTTGAGTTAGATCCTTGGTTGCTTCACGATGAAAAAAAGGCAGAATAATCGGAGTCATATCATAAATAGTGATTACGTTCTTAAAATCTTTCAGGGGATAAAAACTGGTTTCAGAATGATAGATAATTTTAATTTTATTTTTTTTAAGTTCCGATCTGATGAATTTAACGTATCTTTTAAAATAAAAGTTGTTAATAAAATAAGAATATAAATTTTTTAGGGGGACAATTTTATTAATCACTCTGAAAAAGGGTTTTACAAATAATTGGAAGATATAAATAGAATAAATTGTTTTATCATCATTCGGTGGAATTTTATTTATTATTTTATATGAATCACTGGTCAGAAGCTGAGAAATATCACGGGTTAACGGATGGCCGATCAAATCTTTATTAAAGGAAAATAATATAATTTTTTCGTTAAGTTTATTTCTTTTTAAATATTCGCCGTATGCTTTAATGAGGCCGTAATAGTACCGGTAAACTCCCGACTTATCCCCAAAGGTCCCGGACGCCAAAAGCAGAGGGCTGATCTCAAAAGCGACATGATTAATAGAACTATCTTTTGAAGACATAATGAATACTATTTTATCACATAATTGTGATAAAATTCATTTTATGGATACGGTGATCGCTTTTGAAAAAGTCGATAAGTATTTTTTTCTCCAGCATCAAAAGACTATCAAGGAGTTAATTCAAGCCATCTTCAGGAAGCAAAAAACCTTGGAACGGGTCCACGCCTTAAAAAACATCAATTTTTCCGTAAAAAAAGGTGAAACTGTCGGAATAATCGGAAAAAACGGGGCCGGAAAATCCACCCTTCTTAAACTTATGGCCGGTGTGTCTTCCCCGACCTCAGGAAAAATCAAAGTTGAAGGCAGGGTCTCCCCCCTTATTGAGCTTGGGGCAGGATTTCATCCGGAACTGACCGGTAAAGAAAATATATTTTTAAACGGAGTTATCCTTGGGATGGATGAAAAATAT
>CAYQTP010000127.1:0-1887 GCA_964420475.1 uncultured Gammaproteobacteria bacterium | reverse complement strand
GGAGGAGCAGAGGGCGGACTTTTTCCTTTATGTTGACGAGTTTCAAAATTTTGCCACCCAATCTTTTATCAAGATACTTTCTGAGGCAAGAAAATACCGACTTTCTTTGACTTTAGCCAATCAGTATATTGAACAGCTCGACGAAGATATTACCCGGGCAATTTTCGGTAATGTCGGGACTTTAATGTCATTTGTCGTCGGCGCACGCGATGCCTATGTTCTGACCCGCGAATACGCGGAAATTTATACTGAAAATGATTTGGTGTCGCTGGGTAAATTTGAAGCGGTTTTGAAATTATCAATTGACGGAATGACCAGTGCTCCTTTTCCGGTCACGACCTTACCGCTTCCTTCCCAAAAAAACGACAATCGTGAAAAGATTGTCAAGCTTTCAAAAGAAAAATACGGAAGAAAGGTATAAAAAATTATATCTGATGAGAGGCAAAGATCAGATCCGTCTGGTTTCCATCTACACCTATCCCGACATGGGTCCAATCCGGATTTAACTGATTGTCATCATGAGGCTGGTCGCCGGCGTATACCCATTCAATGAGATGGACTCCTTCGAGGTGATATCCGTAAGAAGAATTTTCACCCAGCCAATAGAAGCCTAATTTTCTGACATTTTCTTCACTTTTTACGTACTCGGCAAATCCTGCATGATCATCCAGATTTCCGATTTGGGTAAAATACTGAGATCTTTGTGCGGCATAATCAGACAATCTGTTATCCCAACTCAGAACATTACGACCGTGCTTTAGTCTATAAGTATTTAAAGCTTCAAATATTTCATTAGGCGTCGCCATTCTTGAATCGTATCCGATTTTCATCGTCCAACTGTGTTCGGAAACCTGTTTAGCCTTCCCCCACTCTTCCAGGTCCGGAATAATTGAATCATTATTGATATTTAACTCGACTAATTCAGGAGTTGGAATTAAGCCTAGATAATATTCTTTTGTCATGCCGCCATATATTTCATTAAATTTCTCGGCAGTCGCTTTGTCGATTGACCCGTTGATTTCCAATCCGTTTTTTCTTTGAAAATTTTCCACTGCCTGTTTGGTGAGACTGCCAAAATAACCGCTGACTATTCCCGAAGGGTAGATGTTTTTATCACTTGAGAGGGCAATTTGCAGGATCTTGACTTCATCTCCGGTCGAACCGACTTTAAGATTTGAAGTAATTAACTCGTTTGGTTTTGGTTTAATATTTTCTGTTATTCTACTTATATTTTTTATGAGGTCGGGATTTTTTATCAGCCAAAAATACCCTCCGATAACGAAAAAAATAATGATCAGGATTTTTATAAATTTTATTATCATCAGACTAATTATATCCTCTTTTAAAGATCTTTGATTAAGTTTCCTACTTTCACCTTCAGAATCTTGGCAATTTTATGAAGAAATTTGATTGACGGATTAGCTTTTCCTTCCTCTACCTCAGACAAGTAACTGCGGTCAACATCAGAAAGAATAGCGACTTTCTGTTGAGACAGATTCAGTTTTTTTCGATGAACGATTATGCTTTCCCCCAGCCTTTTATAATAAAAATTACCCCGGGCCATTGAGCAATCATATTGGAATCAAAACCCAAAAGCAGTCGGTTATAACCTACAAAATCTATGTTTTAGACGATCATGTCAAAATAAAATCTGCCATATACCATAAAATCATAATCCTTTCAGCAGATGATATATTTTGATTTTAAAAATACGGCAGATTTTATTAAGTATTTTGACTGAAGGATTTGTTCTCCCTTTTTCAATCTTGGAAAGATAACTTCGATCAATATCACAAAGTAGAGACAGCTGTTCTTGAGTAAGCTTATTTTTTTCCCTGATCCGAAAAATTACTTCTCCCAACCGCCGACAAAAGTAACTTCCGCCCA
>CAYQTP010000126.1:0-1928 GCA_964420475.1 uncultured Gammaproteobacteria bacterium | reverse complement strand
GGCCTGTCCTCCGATCCGATCATGAACTGGCAGATAAAAGAATTAAAAAACCGGTCGATTGTTTCTTTTTCCGATGCCCACTCGGGACCTAAGATCGGCCGCGAAGCCACAGTATTTATTTCAAGTGAGACCAATGAGACCCATTTCACCTATGACGACATAGCAAACGCCATTAAACAAACTGCCAGCAGTAAATTAAAAATAGGATATACGATCGAATTCTTCCCCGAAGAAGGCAAATATCACTGGTCGGGCCACCGGGCTTGCAACATCCGCTATAACGCCAAGGAAATTAAAGAAAAAGGATTAATCTGCCCGGTCTGCAATAAACCGCTGACGGTCGGTGTGGAAAACCGTATTCTTGACCTTTCAGAAAAATTATTGGAGGAAAAAGACCTTATATTTCTTAAAAACAAAGTTGGCCTGACTTTTGTCTACGACAGAGAGAAGACCAGACGGCCTTTTATCTCCATGATTCCGCTCCTTGAAATATTATTGGAATTGAATAATCATTCGCAGATAAAAACGCAAAGGGATTACGAAAGATTGACCAATCTTTTAGGAACGGAATTTGATATTCTATTACAGAAAGATTATGACGAAATCGAAAAAATTGGTGGAGAAAAGCTTCGTCAAGCTATCAAGATTGTGAGGGATAGAAAAGTATCGGTTGATCCCGGATATGACGGGGTTTTTGGCAAGGTAAAGATTTTTAAAGAAGAAGATGAAAAAAAACAAACAGCTCAACAGAGTCTTTTCTAACAATTTTCTTTTTCTTATTTTTATTTTTCTTCTCCCTACCCAATTGGGAAAGCACTTTTTTTTTGACTTTTCTTATCTTTCCGGTATTCGAGTAGATTATCTTGCTCCAACAGTTTATCTAATAGACATAATTGTTTTTTTGTTGGCAATAGTAAATCTGAAAATTGTGATAAATTTTTTTAGGAATAAAAAAATCCTCATTAGTTTGCTTCTTTTATTAATCAATGTTGTATTTTCCCGCCTCCCAATAATTTCTTTTTATTGGTTTATAAAAATTATTGAGTTTTTGATAATTTTTCCCTTAACCAAGAAAATGCTGAAGACCTTGAAAGAAAAATCTATTTTAACAATATTCTTTATTTCAGGATTATTCGAACTGTCCTTATCTCTCATTCAAATAATTAACAAACATTCCGTTCAAGGATTTTTTTATTATTTTGGAGAAAGACTAATCTCCCTTTCAACCCCCGGATCGGCTAAAGCCTCTATCCGAGGGATTGAATTTTTAAGACCATATGGTACTTTTTCCCATCCCAATTCCTTGGCCGGTTTTTTTCTAGTTCTATACTTTTTTGTAATGACAAACAAAAAATTCAACCGCTATTTGATTTTAAAATATCTGTTTTTATTTATTTCCAGTATTCTGGTTTTTATTTCTTTCTCCAAGGTAGCTATTGTCAGTTATCTCATACTTAATACTACATACTTTATACTAAATACTAAGGTGTTAGATTGTAGAATTTGCAAAATAGCCCGGCTAACTATTTCTTTTATAATCTCTTTGGTTTTTCTTCAGGCGTCTACAGATCAGGCAACGATTGGGAAGCGGATTGAGCTGATGAAAAATTCGATCGCAATTATTTCCCGTTATTTAATACAAGGAGTTGGTTTAGGGAGTTATTTGGTTGCACAGGCAAGATTTTCTTCTAAATATTATTTATTTTTCAACCAACCGGTTCACAATATTTTTCTTTTATATTTTTCCGAACTGGGCTTAATGATTGGCGCTTTAATCATTTTTTTATCATTGGTAAAAATTAATCGATTAATTAAAATCAATCCTTACGTTTTTTTTGCCATAATTTTAACTGGTCTATTTGATCATTATTGGTTAACGTTACAACAGAATTTTTTATTAATGGGGCTAATTATGGGAGTGACTCTAT
>CAYQTP010000125.1:0-1949 GCA_964420475.1 uncultured Gammaproteobacteria bacterium | reverse complement strand
TTGATATCCGAGAGCATGATCTCCGGTTTGATCACCTTGGAATTTAAATTAATTTTCTTGCCGGCCGTGTCGGTCTTAAAACCGGAAATGATCTTATCAAAATCTTTCAAAAATCGGGGAGAGTCAATGCTCAAACCATTGACCTCCTTGCGGAATTCGACCACCTTTTTATTTTCGAACCTGAACAGGGCGTTTTCCGCCGGCTTGTTATATTTTTCTTCCGAAAGGGAAAGAAAATCCTTGACTTTGGTGTTGTCATATCCGATCGTGCTTTCAAAATCAAATCTTTTTAATTTAAAGAGGCTGGCAATCTTTTGATAATATTTTAAAGAAAAATTTGTTGACCGGCCGATCCGGTATGCCCTTTCGGCAGCCGTATTTCCGTCATATTTCAACTCAAGAGCCTGAGCGGAAAAAGTGGCCACCGGACCTCCGTCAAAAAAGACCGTCACAAAAGCGTTATTTAAACCGGCCGACTTTTTTTTATAAAAATCAATGATATCTTTCCTGCTTTTGCCTCCAAAAGGCTCTCCATCGATATAGACATTGGGATAGATTTTGCCTCCGATATTTTTATCTTTTATAATAAAAAAAACCGTAAAAAATCCGGCGATCAAAACCAGGGAAACAGAGAAAAAAATTAGTTTTTTTGCTATCATGATATTATGGATGATGATAAAGTAATTCCCGAGGAAAATCAACCTATTGAAAATCAGCCGGTAGTTGAAAGCGTTCCTGTTGAAACGCCGGCAGTTGAAGAGGCGCCCCAGGAGCTGACAACCCCTGACGGAGGATCAGCGCCTCCATTTACCGGGCCGCCGCCGATCTACGAAGAAAATAAAAACCAGTTTCTTTTTATCATCGGGGGAGTCGTGATATTCCTGGTGATTCTGGTGATTATTATCCGGGCGATATTTTCCGCTAAGCCGGCCAGCAAGGAGGCCAGTCTGATCTACTGGGGTTTATGGGAGGAGAAGGAAGTGATCGAACCGTTGATCGCCGCCTATCAGCAAAAAAATCCTTTAATTAAGATCACTTATCAGAAGATGAGCCCGGAAAATTACCGGGAAAAACTGATCAGCCGGAGCAAAACCCAGGCGGGTGATACGGCCGCAATCGAAAGACCGGATATCTTCCGGTTTCACAATACCTGGCTGCCGGAAATAAAAGATATTGTCTCCCAGCTGCCTTCATCGGTGATGACCGGGGACGAGTTTGACAAGACCTTTTATCCGATCCATAAAAAAGATCTCAAGGTGGGCAACTATTACTACGGCCTGCCTTTAGAAATTGACGGTCTGGTCCTGGTCTATAATCAGGGTCTTTTCAAGAAGGCCGGAATTTCGACCGTCCCTTCAACCTGGGATGATATCACCGAGATCGTGCCCAAACTGACGGTTAAAAATCAGTCCGGCCAGCTGATCACTTCGGGGATCGCCATGGGCACCGCCTCCAACGTTGATCATTTTTCCGATATCTTCGGACTGCTTTTACTGCAGAACGGCGGATCTCTGGATAAACTGGATAAGGGAGAAGCGGCCGGAGCTCTGGAGATCTACCGGAAGTTTAACGAACCGCCGCAAGGGTATTGGACCGAGGATATGACTAATTCGACAACCGCCTTTATCCAGGAAAAGGTGGCGATGATCATTGTTCCGTCATGGGCAATCTTATCGATAAAAGCAGCCAATCCCGATATTGAGATGAAGGTCGTCCCGGTGCCGGTCGTCCCCGGGACAGAACTGTTATCAACGGCCTCTTACTGGGTTGAGGGCGTATCAAAGTTCAGTAAAAATCAGCTCGAGGCCTGGAAATTCCTCAGATTCCTGACGGAGAAGGAAAATATGACCAAACTTTATGAGAACCAGAGTAGGATAAGGCCGTTCGGCGAACCTTATTCAAGAGTTGATCTGGCCCCTCTTTTAGCCCAGAATCCATATCTTGGGGCG
>CAYQTP010000124.1:0-2053 GCA_964420475.1 uncultured Gammaproteobacteria bacterium | reverse complement strand
TATCAGGAGAAAAAGGGCGATTATCTTCTTTGGCTGGGCCGGTTAGCTAAAGCAAAAAATGCCGATGGTACATTCATGGATCCAAAAGGAGTCAAATGGGCGATCAAACTAGCCCAAGAATCAGGATCAAAACTTCTAATGTCGGGAAACATTGAAGATATGGAATTCTATAACCGTGAGGTTAAACCACATCTAAATGATAAGATCCAATGGCTCGGCTCTCTGTCATCGGAATTGGTTTTAACTAAACCTGAAGTGGCCTCTCTTATGCAAAAAGCCAAAGTTTTTCTGATGACGATAAACTGGTATGAACCGTTTGGTCTGGTGATGGCCGAGTCGATGAGCTGCGGAACGCCGGTGATCGGATTTGATAGAGGAGCTGTCCAGGAACTAATTATTGACGGTAGAACCGGTTTTGTTGTGCCAGCGGAAAAAGGAATCGAAGGCCTTAAAGAAGCCTTAAACAAAATTAATCAGATCAAACCTCAAGACTGCCGGGACCATGTTATTAAAAATTTTTCTACTCAGATCATGGTTGATAATTATGAGAAGACTTATCAGGAGATTATTAATTTAAAAACTAATAAATGAAAAAAATTGCCATTTTGCACTTTGCTTATCCTCCTAATATCGGCGGCGTTGAAAGTATGATCAAAGAACATGCCGAAATACTAACAGATCTTGGGTATGAAATTACCGTCATTACCGGCTCGGGCGAAGAAAAAGATCCGAGAATAAAATTGGTCGTCATTCCAGAACTCCAGTCAATATTTAATTTCGACCCTTTTTTGCAAGAAAAAATTCTGAAGAAAGGCATGATTGACAGCGATTGTTACAAACTAGCTAACATTATTGAGCAAGGATTAGAAAGAACTCTTGAAAAAATGGATGTTGTTGTTGTTCACAATATGATCACTATTGTCAGAAACCTCGCTTTTGTCTGTGCTTTTAAAAATTTTGTCAAAAAACATCCAAAAAAAAAGTATTTCGGCTGGATTCATGATCACTCATATATTGACGAATTTAAAATTAAAGATTTGGACAAAGTCGTCAACTCAAAATTAGAAAAAGATATCTTGACAACACCTATAAAAAACCTTACCTATATTCTCATTTCCGAAAGTTTCAGGGAACCTTTTGTGCACCTTATGAACCTTCATGACGGCGAAACCGTTGTTATTCCCAACGGTATTGATGTTAAACATTTTCTGGAAATCGACAATCTTATTTGGGAAATTATTGAAAAATATGAATTAATAAAAAGTTTTCCCCTGATACTTTCACCTGTCAATATTATGGATCGGAAAAATCTTGAATACTGCCTCGATGTAATCTCATCTTTGAAATTTAATTTTCCAAAAATTAAATATATGATTACTGGAAATCCTTCAAAACACCATTCCACCGTTAAATATTATGATAATTTAAAGAAAAAAGTTATTGATCTTGGTTTGAAAAATAATGTAATATTTTTAAACGATTTTCTTTATCGGGCATTGGTGCGATCGGAGGTTCATGATCTTTATCAGATCTCCGATTTGGTGTTTTTTTTATCCAAGAGTGAAAATTTCGGTCTGCCTTTGCTCGAATCATCTTTGACCAAAACACCAATCTTTGTTTCTGATCTAAAGGTCTTTCGCGAAGTCGGAGGTGACTTTGTCAGATATCTTAAATACAGAACGGTTTCACCGGAAAAAGCCGCTACCGAAGTCAAGACTTTCCTAGAAAAGAGTTATAGGGTACAAATGAACTATCGTGTTCGTAGTCAATTTGATCTTAAAACTATTCTGAAAGAAAAGTTCATCCCTTTACTGGAAAAATAAAAATGCAATCCGTCAAAGATATTTTAAAAAAATTTAATCCCATGGAAGATAAATACGTCTCCCGGGAGTTTCAGGCGTTTGGTGTCCACCTAGCTAAAAAACTTCAAGATGAAAGACGCAAAAGTCTTTATATGAAATTAGCCAAGACCTGTCCCCGCGCTATTCTCGAGGAAGCTTTAAGATTTGTCAGCGACTCCAATGCCAGGAATAAAGCGGCTCTTTTTATGTGG
>CAYQTP010000123.1:0-2093 GCA_964420475.1 uncultured Gammaproteobacteria bacterium | reverse complement strand
TTATCGGTTAAATAATTTTGTATATTGTTACTAATATTATCTTCAAAATCTTGAGAGTTAAAAGAAGGTGAGGAGACACTGGTTAATATTTCTCCGGTTTGAGGGTTGATAACAATGATGGCCGCTTTTTTATTTTTTACCAATTCATAGCTCTTTTTTTGCAAATCAAGATCAATCGCCAGTTGGATTCTATCGCCGGATTGGGGAGGAATAACATTAACGGTTTTTAGGTAGCGGCCTTGAGCATCAATCTCCACCAGTTTTTTTCCTGAAAGCCCACGCAACTGACAATCAAACAATTTTTCTATACCCTTTTTACCGGTCCGATCCCCAAGTTGAAGTTTATGTTGACAACGATCATTTTTCAGATCATTTTCGTCAGCTATTTGTCGGTAGCCGATAAAAGGGGCAATGACTTCAGGGTTTTGATAAATTCGCTTAGAAATTATTTTTTGATCATTATTTAATAATCCCGGGTTAATTTTTTGATTTATATCGGGAGTTAAGTTTTGAGCAATAACAAATCCTTTTCTGTCAACAATTTCTCCTCGAGGAGCCTCAATATTAATTTCTCTAATCCGGTTTTGTTCAGAGAGATTACGATAAAAATTACCTTTGACAATAGTCAGCTGGAACAGTCTTAAGAACAAAATTATTAAAAAAAAGAAAATAATGGCAATATAGACAAAAAAGATATTTTCGATTAACTGATTGTTGGCCGAAAAAAAATGTATTCCTCTAGAATCGCCCTTTTGGAAATAAGGTAGTCTGGCCATCTTGTTATTTAACTTATAAAATATCCTTGAGTAAAAAATCCTAGTAACAGGATATGCAAAATTAAAAAAATGATTAAAATTAAATATTTAACAACAGTATTTTTAATCAAAGAAAGATAGATAAATAAGGACAAAGACATAAGAGAAAAGCGGGGAATAGAAAGAAATGTACCTGTCAAAGTTGGCAATATAAGATTGATAAGTGAAAATAAATTAAGACCTAAAAATTCGTAATTTTCAATTTTCAATTTACAATTTTTAATAAATTTTAAATTTTTAATACCTAAATTTTTAAATAAATCAAGAACTAAAATTATCAAAACAAAACTAAAAAAACTAAATTCAATAATGGAAACAAAATATTGGAAATTCCAACGAGCCGTGATAAATATTTTAAAATAACGCCAATAAACCTGAAGAAATGATATCAAGTGAGTCGATCGGCTAGCGCCAAAAGCCGGTTGAGAAGAAAAAAAGAAAAAAGGATCACCGGTTGTTTTTAGAAGATAAAAACAATAAGCAGCTAAACCCAGGATTGGTGAAAGAACTAATAGAAAGTATTTAATATTTAGTATCAAGTATAAAAGACTTTTTAATATGAACTTTATATTTTGACTCTTAACTTTTAACTTTTGAATTAAATGAAATAATATTGGAATTATTACAAAAACACCAACAATTCTTGTTAATGAAGTTAGAAAAGCGAAAATTATAACCATTAAATACCTTTCTTTCTTAAGAAAATATAAAACTAAAATTAATAAAAGAAAAAATAAACCTTCCGTATAGACTGCACCGAAAAAGAAAGAAGTAGGGAAAAGCAAAAGCAAAACAATTGTTAACTTATTAGATTGTCGATTATTTGGGAAAATTAATTTCAGATATCTATAGAAAAAAAATAATCCGAGTAAAAATGACATATTGGAAATAATTATTCCAATTAAAAGCTTATTGTTAAAAAAAGGAAGAGTTAAAAACTTTATTAGAATCGGATAAAGCGGGAAAAATGCCTGTTCATATTGCGAGTAACCTTTTTCTGCAATTTTAATGTAATGAATGCCGTCAAAATTTGCTAAAGAAGAAAGCCAATTCGGCAATTTAAATATTAAAAGATCATCTTTATAAGAAAAAAATCCCAAATAAGGAATTACTTTTTGACTGAAAAAAATTATTATAAAATCAGAGACACGCCAAATTAAAAAAAGAAGAAAAATCAGTAAAAAACTCATGAATAGATTATAGCAGGATGAAATAATAAAAAAGTCGGGGTAGCGGGACTTGAACCCACGGTCTTCAGACCCCCAGCCTGACGCTTTA
>CAYQTP010000122.1:0-2105 GCA_964420475.1 uncultured Gammaproteobacteria bacterium | reverse complement strand
GATTTGAACCCGCGCGAGCATTGCTGCTCAAGGGGTTAGCAACCCCTCGCTTTGGGCCACTCAGCCACCTCTCCTGCTTTGTAATTATATATTATTGTGGACGAGGAGGGAGTTGAACCCTCACCTCCGTAAGGAGATACGCTTCTGAAGCGTACGCGTATGCCAGTTCCGCCACTCGTCCTTAGATTTTCTTAATTATATCATCGCCTTCTAGATTATAATAATAAGAACATGAAAAAAAATTGTACGATCTATCTTGTCCGTCACGGGGAAACCGAATGGAATGAAAAAAAATTAATTCAAGGCCATTCCGACATTCCTCTTAATAAAAAAGGGGAGATACAAGCTAAACAGCTGGGTGAAAAACTGAAAGACATCCATTTTGAGGCGGTTTTTTCATCCGACTTAGTCAGGGCTAAAAGAACGGCGGAAATAATGGTTCTTGAAAAAAAATTGGCCGTTATCACCATCAAAGCCTTGAGAGAAAGACTGTTTGGCCGGTATGAAGGAAAACAGGTGACTGAACTGAGACGAATTTTAGGTGAGCTGGTCCTTTTTTCAAAAGAAAGGCAGAAAAAACTGGAGCTTAATGAAATAGAAAACGATGAAGATGTGATGGGGCGGTTTATTCCTTTTATTAGAGAAACAGCCGTCGCCTATCAGGGAAAAAACATCTTAGTGGTTAGTCATGGCGGGTTAATCAGGGCCCTGTTAGACCGGATTGGTTTTGATATTCCCAAGTATTTGGAAGGACCGATGAAAAACACCGGTTATCTGATCGTTGAATCAGACGGAGTAGAATTTGTTGTTAAAGAAGAAAATCTGTTTTAAAAATTTAAACCTATGAAACAATATTATTCTTTAAGTAAATCCATCCTTGAGAAGATCAAACAGGCTAATAAAATCTTAATTAACGTTCACCGCAATCCCGATCTGGATTCGGTTGGATCGGCAACTGCCCTCTATCAGGCACTGATAAAAATATCCGGAAAAAAACCTACTTTGATATGTCCGCATCAAGTTCCGGAAAATCTTAAATTTTTAAAAGGTGCCGACCAGGTAAAAACGGTTGATTTTTCCAGCTTTGCCTATTCTTCTTATGATCTATTTTTAATTATTGATTCAGGGAGTTATGATATTGTCACCGGACGTAAAGAAATAAAACTGAAGGAAATCAAGAAGATCATTATTGATCATCATCTGACTAACAATTGGAAAGATTATTCATTGAGACTGCTTGATACCAAAGCTTCAGCCGCCGCCGAAATAGTTTATAGAATATTGACCGATTGGAATATCACTCTTGATAAAAATATGGAGGGCAATGATCATAAAATTAGCTTATTGCCTGATGAATTTAAAACTATGGTTGAAATGATAAGGCAGGTAGAAGATGCTTTAGGTTCAAATACTCCCAGGCAGATTACTCAAGGCGAACGGATGAATAGAGCCAATCTGGCAAAGAGCTTAGTTGCGACCCGTGATCTAAAAACAGGTGAACGAATTACTGCAGACATGGTTGCAGTGAAAAGTCCTGGACGTGGACTTCAACCAAATAACATTGATAAACTGATTGGACGATTTACCAAACGCAATTTAAAATCTGGAGATTTTTTCTATCCTGCGGATCTGAAAAAGAAAAACATTAGGTCAAAGACCTATCGTTTCCGTCGCCCTTGGGGCATTCCAGTCCGTTACTATGATTTTAATCAGCTAACTATGCATATTAATCCGGATTTTGTGGAATTTCATTTAAGCTATAAAGATTTGGATCAGGATATTAGTCGTTTTTTTGATCAAAAATACGATTTAGGGTTCGTAGTTCATAGCCCGGATTTATTTGCCGGAGACCATCTGCTTAATTTGGCTTCAGAGGATGAAAAGTATAGACGTCGTTCAATCAAAGAGTTACAGCGGGTTGTAAACACCACAAGAGATTTGAAAAAATATTTTAAACGTGTAGATCGCCCCTTAGTTATTGTCAGTTTAGGAGGCTTTTCTGAAAATGGTTTTTGTGATCCTGGTGAAAGGGAAAAAATGTATGCTCGTGTTGCTGATTCACTTGCTAAGATTGATCAGAAGGGGGTTGAGATTGTAGCGCAAAC
>CAYQTP010000121.1:519-2118 GCA_964420475.1 uncultured Gammaproteobacteria bacterium | reverse complement strand
TAAACAATCTTCCGGGCGAATTTTTCATTGTCCGATGCCAAAGATGCGGCTTGGTTTTTCAAAATCCTCGTCCCAAAGAAAAATATATAGAATTATATTATCCTGACAATGTCGGATACTTTATCCCCAGTAATATTAAAATGGGGCGGCTTAAGAGGAAAATAGACAGATTGATTCTTGCCAACTTTTTTGATTATAGAAATTTGGGGCGAAAAAATTTCATTTTAAAACTGTTATTGTCTCCTCTTTATCTGTATTTTTACAGACCCAGGTCCGTTCCTAAATATGTGAGCGGGGGAAAGCTTCTAGAAATCGGCTGTTCTCACGGGGTGAAATTGGAGTACCTTAAAAAAGCAGGATGGGAAGTTATGGGGATTGAATTTAACCGGAAAGTGGCTGAATATGCCCGAAAAGAAAGAGGGCTCAATATTTTTAGCGGCTCTTTTTTTGACGCTAACCTTGAAGAAAATTATTTTGATGCGGTGGTTATGGATATGGTCTTGGAACACCTTTATTATCCTCAAGAAGCCATTAAAAAGATTTTTAAAATTTTAAAACCGGGCGGCCAGCTTATTTTTTCCATACCCTACTTTAACGGATGGGAGTTCGGGACATTTAGAGAGTTTTCCTACGGATTGCAACTTCCGGCGCATCTTTTTTTCTTCAGCAAAAACAACATAAGGGACATGCTGAGCGATGGATTTTCTGGTTTCCGGATTATTTTTCAAAATTTTGACAGGGATGTTGTCGCTTCGGCTTTCTACAAGCATCGCGAGAAAGGAGGTTTTTTGCTGAAGATTATATCCCGGAGTAAATTGCTAAGATGGATCCTGATTAGACCGTTTGTTTTTATATTGTCTCTTTTTGGTTTAACCAGCAGGGTAACCGTCAAGACAAAGAAAGCCTAGCACTGCCTATATACCACCAAAAGCAATCTAAACAATCTATGGATTTTTCCTGAAATTTTCATGTGTTTATTTTTTTGCTATTACAACAACCATATGGGCGAACCATTTATTCGGCAAAATTCCGAAAATTAATTTTTTTATGAACGTTCCCAAAGAATCATTATTTTTTTTATCATTTTTTTCGTTGATGGCTGATTTAATCTTTCGGTATTGGCTCTTAAACATTCTACCTAATAAAGGCAATTCCATCAAAGTTTTTGATTTTCCGTAAAAATCAACGGATATTATTTTGAATCTCTCCGATTTGACAGCTTGGATTATTTCTTTTGACTTGAAAAGGTACTGGTAAAATTTTCCATCGGACTTTTTAAACAAGTCCTTTATTGGATTTATCAGCCGTTTTACATAATTAAAATAAGGAACAGACAGGAAAAGTATCCCCCCGTCCTCAAGGATTCTTCTGGATTGGCCTATCGGTTTTTCCCAGTCGTTCTCGTAATGTTCTATTGCCCCAAGAGAGATATATCCGGAAAAATTATTTTCCGGATAATTTAAGTTGAAAATATCTCCTACTGTGATTTTTAGATTAGGAAATTTGCCGTTGATTTGCTTGACCGTTTCTTTGTCAAAATCAATTCCTTCTATTTGGTACCCCAATTCCTTTAAAGCATTGACAAACATTCCCTGTCCG
>CAYQTP010000121.1:0-509 GCA_964420475.1 uncultured Gammaproteobacteria bacterium | reverse complement strand
TTTTTGGGGAGATATTTTTTGAAAAGGTGGATAAGCTCCGAATTTTTGGCCGACTTCATTTGCTCCAAGATGTCTTGATTGGCCCAATGTTTTGACCAGAAATCGGGATTATCGGCCTCTTTTGATGTGTATTGCTTGTACATATTATTTTTCAGAAACCACCATGAATCCTATACTGGCGCTGGGATTTTCATTGACCCTTTTGTATTTCCACTGCCAAAGCTTTTTATATAAAGATAAACTTATTCCTCCCACCAAATCAATTAATCCCGCCAGAGGAAAATCATAGACAATCGGTTTTATTTCTTTTATTTTAAATCCCGATTTTTGATGTTCCCTTATAATTTCTTCTTCGGTGTATTCTATTTTGTGGTTCGGGTCGGAATAATAATTTAATCCCGCTGATTTTTGGAATTTTTTCCAGGATGTTTGGCTGTTGGGAACCGCCAATACCATTAATCCTCCGGGCTTCAAAGTCCGAAAACATTCTTTCATTATTTGTTGGCGGT
>CAYQTP010000120.1:0-2174 GCA_964420475.1 uncultured Gammaproteobacteria bacterium | reverse complement strand
AAAATTTCTAAAATATCACCTTTATTTCCCCGTCTATGAAAAAACTATCAAAACGTCATAAAAAGAATATTTTGATCGCCGGCAGTATTTTTTTGTTTATTTTTATTTACTTTTTTATTTTTTACAAACTTCCTTCGCCTCAAAGTTTAAAAGATTATAAAGCCATTCCATTGTCTACTCATATTTTGGACCGAAACGGCAAGCTTCTTTATCAGCTTTATCAAAACCAAAAAAGATCGCCTGTAAAAATTAATGATCTACCAAAATATGTCGCACAAGCGTCCATTTCTATCGAAGATAAAAGTTTTTACCAGCATAATGGTATCTCAATTTTTGGCGGAATGTTCCGGGCAATAAAAGACACATTATTCAGACAGCAACTTCAAGGCGGATCAACGATAACCCAGCAATTAGTAAAATCAGCACTTTTAACACCGGAACGGACTATCCGGAGAAAAATCAGGGAAATTGTTCTGGCTCTTTGGACGGAAAAAATATTTTCAAAAAATGAAATTCTAGAACTATATTTAAACCAGATTCCGTATGGAGGCGCCGTTTATGGTGTTGAGGAGGCTTCTCAAAGATATTTTGGAAAACCTGCTAAAAAATTAATTTTACCGGAAGCTGCATTTTTAGCCGGACTGCCTCAGGCTCCATCACAATATTCACCTTATAACGATCCTGATCTTGCCGTCAAAAGACGGAACGAAGTATTAAAAGCGATGTTTGAACAAAAATATATAGATAAAAATACCTATGAAAAAACGATTAAAACAAAACTTATCGTCAAACCGTTTGAAGAAAAAATCAAAGCACCCCATTTTGTTTTTTATATTAAAAATTTATTGGAGCAAAAGTACACGACAAAAGAAATTGAAGAGGGCGGACTTAAAATTACTACGACACTGGACCTTGATATTCAGGAAGAGGCAGAAAAGATACTTAAGGAAGAACTGGAAGAGGTTAAGGATCTTGATGTTTCCAATGGCGCCGTATTAGTCACCCGACCGCCGACCGGAGAAATTTTGGCTATGGTTGGTTCGGTCGATTATTTTGCCAGCCCTTCGGGAACTTTCAATGTTACAATTGCTGAACGTCAACCCGGATCATCGATTAAACCTTTGAATTATGCTGTTGGCATCGAAAGAAAATTAGTAACGGCTGCAACGATTTTTATAGATTCACCTGTTTGTTTTGTTGGCGGCGGACAGCCTAAAGGATACTGTCCGGTCAACTATGATGGCAAATTCCACGGACCGCAAGCTTTAAGATTTTCATTGGGTAGTTCATATAATATTCCCGCGGTTAAAATGCTGGCAATCAACGGAGTCAAGGACTTTGTCGCTTCGGCCTCAGCTTTCGGCATCACTACTTTTAAAGATTCAAAAAATTATGGACTTTCACTAACCCTTGGCGGTGGAGAGGTAAAAATGACCGAAATGGCAACTGCTTTTTCCAGTTTTGCCAATCGGGGAGTTGTAAAGGATCTTAATCCGATTTTAAAGATCGAAGATAAATTTAATAAAACTTTATATAAATTTGAGAGTCCAAACTTTGTTGCTGATATTAAAAAATCACTTAATAATCCAAGTTTTCTTTCAATTTCCGGTAAAAAACCCATTTCTGAAGAGACAGCCTTTATTATTTCCCATATTTTGCTTGATGACGTTGCCCGAAGCGCCGCCTTTGGAGCCGGTTCGTTACTGGTCGTTCCCGGTCATGCCGTATCGGTAAAAACAGGAACTACCGATGATAAAAGGGACAACTGGACAATCGGTTATACACCAAATTTCATGACGACAGTCTGGGTGGGAAATAATGATAACACTCCAATGAATCCCTATCTTGCTTCAGGTATTACCGGCGCCGCCCCCATCTGGAACCGTGTAATGAGATCGCTTCTGAAAAATCAGCCGGATCTCTGGCCGATTAAACCGGACACCGTTGTTGGCAGACAGGTTTGCTGGGACTCCGGGAATTTAATGGAGAAAAAAGAGGATGGTACGGACAACTGTTCTCCGCGATTTGAATATTTTATTAAAGGAACCGAGCCAAATGAACCGTTTATTTTCAAACAAACCGTTGCAATTACTAAAGATGATAAATTAGCACCGCCAAACTGGCCCGATATTGAGATGAAAGAAAAAACCATTATCAAAGATGCTTTTGGTATT
>CAYQTP010000119.1:0-2246 GCA_964420475.1 uncultured Gammaproteobacteria bacterium | reverse complement strand
ATAATTTATCTATGTGGATAACTTATCCACAAATAATAAACAAGTCCACACAAGTTGTCAATGGGTAAAATGGGTAAATTAGTCTAATTAGACTCATGAGACCAATGAGAGTAAGTTTTAAAGCTCGCCCAATCCTTCTTTTTTTTGGATCTCTTCCTTAACAATGTTTAAAAAGCGTTCAGTTGAAGAAAGACGGCGGTGTCCAACTAGTCTGGCGATGTATTCGACAGAAGCACCGTTTTTTAACTGATGAGCAATAAAAGTATTTCGAAAATCATTAACCGTAGCCTTTTCAATTCCTACCTCTCTAAAACAGCGGGAAATAATCTGACGGATATTTCTAATTAAAAATGGATGACCGGTGCGGGTGATAAAAAGGTGACCACCTTTCTCTTCGTTGGGGCGATCTTTGAGATATTCATCGATTGATTTCTTGACCGCCTTGTTTAAGGGAATATCTCGCGCTTGCGTTTTTCCATATTGACCAATATGAATAGTCGAATCCTTAATATCGTCAATTTTTAATCCGGCCAACTCACCGATTTTCATACCGGTCTGAAGAAGGATTTCGACTAGAGCATAGGTCCTTGTTTCTTCTTTGGCAAAGTCCCTTAAGGCCCGATACTCTAGTTTCGAAAAAATTCTTGGAGCCGACTGGACATATTTTGGATGAGAAACATCAAGAGAAGGGTTTTGTTCGATAATACCATCGTTTTTAAGATAGCGGAAAAACGTTCTAATAGAGTTTAACTTTCTTGAGGCAGATTTTTTAGTGTAGTTTTCACTGACTAATTTATTAATAAAGCCATTAATATGATCTTTTTTTACTTCACGAATATCAGCGATTTCTTGAGTGGTTAAAAAACCAATAAACTGTTCAAGATCTTTTTTATAGGCCACAACCGTAAATGCTGATTTTCCCTGTGATTCTAGATGTTTAACAAATCTACCAATCAAAGAGGGAAGCAGTATATTTTCCATAACGCCCTATAATATAACACAAAATTATTATGAATTCAAGGACAAGTTTAGCAGTGGAAAACTTCTAAATATTGAATGAACCGATAGTATTTTCTTCTTGACAATCTAAGCCATTCTCATTAACCTTAATCTCAAGGACATTTATATATGTTTAAAAATATTATAGTGCAAATAGGTTTGCTGGTTACCGTTGCTTTTATTGCTCTTCTGGTGGGTTATGTTGTTGGCAGTAACAATTTGTCTTACAGGAGCAATGCTGAATTATCAAGGGGAATGAAGCCTGCAACTTTACCTCAAGGAATATCTGAGGCCGGTTTGAGCGTTGATAGTCTCACAAATTCAATAACAGGCAGAATCACCCAAATTCAAGACTTAGATACAGATAAAAAAGCCATTGAGGTAACCGGAATAAGTTTTGGAAATATGATGGGGCTTTTACCAAATAGCGGAGTGAGCATGTCTGGTAGACCAACTTCTGGAGCTGTTTCGACCGATGAGTCCAACAAGCTCGTAAATGAACAAAAATATCCTGTAATTGTCAACTCTTCAACCGTTATAACTCAATTATCTATGGTGCCACGGCCGATGGCCCTCTCCGATTTTATCGGAAAACCTCCACCAAGCCCGATACCCCCTCAAAAACTGACGATTGATGATTTAAAAGTTGACATGTCAGTCACCGTATATTTTGACACAGACGGAGTAACTGCTAAAAAAATTACCGCTATACCTTCTAACTCTGTAAGTAAAGAAGAAATAGACTTATTATTAGAAAGCCCCCCTCCTTTTCCTTCTGATATTCCTCTCCCAAACTGAATTAATCCGTACTAAAGAAGTTTTTCTCTTGCTAACGGTTTTTCTATTTGGTATAGTATTAATCTTAGAGTCGTAAAAAAGGAGAGAAATCAAAGATGAAGGAAAAAAAAGAAAAAACTAAAAAGGCCAGCCTGAATATCATGGAGGCACTTCTTAAAAAGACCAAACCGAGCCTGCTTAAAAAAGGAAAGGAAATTGAAGCCAAGATTGTTTCCATTTCAAAAAAAGGAGTTGTTTTTGATGTGGGTGGAAAAGCTCAGGCAATTTTAGGCGAGCTGGAAATCAAAGAAATTTCTACTTACTTACCTTATCTTAAAGTCGAAGATAAAATTTTGGTGAGAATAATTAGTGAAGAATCAAGAAATGGTTTTCCAGTCGTTTCTCTGAGAAGATTCTTTGATAAGGGTAAGTGGGATATTCTTCAAGAGAAGAAAGAAAAAGAGGAAGAA
>CAYQTP010000118.1:1759-2298 GCA_964420475.1 uncultured Gammaproteobacteria bacterium | reverse complement strand
TGATAATGATTTTTTACAGAAACATAAGCTAGGTTTTTTTCGGTGTAGTGATATTTTTCCAGATAGAAGTTTGCCATCATAGCGTAAAGTCCCGGAAAAGTTAAACCGGCCTCCTGCTCTTCGCCTGAAGATGCAGCGGATAAAGCAGTTATTGTTTCTTCCGGTGAATAGTCTGTCATTTTTTCCGCCCCGATTACTAAAACATTTTTATTGCTGTTTACATCCAGATAAGATTTAGCCAAATTAAAAGCGGCTCCTCCCGAAGCACAGGCTGCCTCAGATCTAAAGATCGGAATATTAATTTTTAAGATCTCGGCAATTTTTGAAGGCGAATGAAGATTATTTTCTAAAACACCGGCCAGCATATTGCCGAAAAAAACCGCGTTGATTTGCTTATTTTCCAATTCAGTCTGTTTTAATACACCGGTAATTGCCTCTTCCACCAGATCAAAAAGTGATTTATCCCAAAGCTCGCCGAATTGAGTAGTGTAATAACCTATGAGTTGAGTCATATCATTTCCATAAATTTTAAATAGGTC
>CAYQTP010000118.1:0-1749 GCA_964420475.1 uncultured Gammaproteobacteria bacterium | reverse complement strand
CTGTTTTTTTCTATATTTTTAGTTACCTTTAAAACAAAACTGTCTGAACCTGCCCCCGAACCGTATGAACAAAGAAAAATTAAATTTCCCGGCTTTGCCTTTTCTAAAACTGCAACCAACCCCATCAGTGCCGAAGCGGTATAGGAATTGCCCAGATAGTTAACCGTTAAGGAATCTTTTATTTGGGTAAATGAAAATCCTAATGATTTAGCCACCTGGATCGGAAATTTGCCATTGGGCATATGAAAGATGCCGTAATCAAAATCTTTCGGTGTTAGACCAGTTTTTTTAAAGAGACATTTACTTGATTCCTCAATATGATAAAAATATGAAGGTTTTCCGGTAAATCTGCCTCCGTGGGATGGGTAACGGATTCCTTCTCTCCGCCAGAAATCCGGTGTATCTGACGCAAAAGATTCAAAATCAATAATTTCCAAAATAAGATCGTTTTTTCCTAAAAGCAGCGAGACCGAACCTGAGGCGGCGGTATATTCGAGCACGTCGTGGGTCTTCCCCACTCCCTTATCTGAACCGGTAACCAGAGCGTAGTCGCTATAACCTGATTTTATTAGACCCTGGGCGGAAATAAGAGCTCCCGTTGCTGCTTTGCAGGCAAATTCGGTATCAAAGGCCAAATAATTTTTTTCGATGCCTAAAAATTCGGCCAAAATAGTTGAGGCCGGGTTGACAGCATAGGGATGAGTTTCTGATCCAAATAAAACGATCTTGATCTTGCTTCTGTCAATTTTATCCGCCGATAATGCCGAGGAAGCCGATTCAAAAGCCATCGTTAATGAATCTTCATCGATCCCTGCGACGGCTTTTTCTTCAATCAATAAGGATTTTTTTACATCGTCAGAGTTTTTTCCCCAAACCTGGGCAATTTCTTCTGTTTTGATTCTATATCTCGGGACATAAAATCCGTAGGATACAATACCGACCATAAAAATAATTTGTTCTAAAATTTTAACGTCCTAATTTCACATGTGCCTTTGCAAGAGTTCCTTCCGCAAGTGATGCCAGGAGCGATACTTCTCCTGCCAAAACTGCTCCGGCCAAAACTTCCGCCAGTTCAATTGAGGTTTTTGCTCCAATGATCGACAGACCTTCTTGTTTTGTCTTAAGTTTGGTTCCGCCTCCCACCGTGCCGATCATCACCGCAGGCAGATAAACGGAAACATACAAGTCGCCATTCTTCAAGATCTTGCTTGTGGTTATTCCCATACTGCCTTCAACTACATGGGCTAAATCCTGGCCGGTTGCAGCAAAAAAAGCAGCGATAATATTGGCAAAATGGGCATTGAATCCTAAAGAACCGCTCATTGCCGACCCGATCATACATTTGGCCAGCCAAACCTCAAAAAATTCTTCCGGAGATGTTTTTAACACTTCTTTGACGACCTTTTTTTTAAAAATTATATCTGCCCAAACCCGTTTGCCCCGGCCGCTGAGGAAATTAAGCCAGGCTGGTTTTTTGTCAATACAAAAATTACCACTAACTGATAAACATTTAACCTTGATGTTTTTTTCTATAAATCGTGACATTTCGTCGGTAGCAATTGTTACCATATTCATACCCATCGCCCCTTGGGTATCAAAATAAAATCTTACATAAACATATGTTCCTGCGATTCTCGTTCCTAATTTTTTTAATTTTAAATGAGAAGAGGTTTTTTCTGCTTCGAATTTAAGAAGATTAAAGATTTTATTCAACCAATTCTCAAATTTTAAACTTTCTTTTATCCCGGA
>CAYQTP010000117.1:0-2485 GCA_964420475.1 uncultured Gammaproteobacteria bacterium | reverse complement strand
GCAAGTTTATGAGCTTCTGCAAACTTGGCAAAGTTTCCCTTATTAATAACCTGAGTTACTCTACCTTTACCTTGCATAAGTTTTTACCAAGCTTCATAATCCTTTTTCTCAAAAGCTTTTTCCATTGCTTCATGACGTTCCTGAGAATAATTTGGACCTTTTACATTTGGATCACCTCGATAAGCTTCAGTTGAATTAGGATTTAATAAAAAACCACTAATAACTAACGCTGTTGTTGCAAGAATAATTAATTTTTTGTTCATATTTTTCCACCTCCTTCCTTGTCATCCATAGCTTTATGCAATGGATGATCTATTATTAATACATCTGAAATTGGATTTTCTTTCATTTTCAATACATACTACGTTGATAAATGGCTTATTCTGAATATAAGTTGTTATAATAAAATATGAACTTCGGCCAATTTATTATTCCTTTTCTTCTAACTTTAATTGCAGGTTTATCAACAGTTATAGGAAGTCTTATTTTTCTCAATCATACTTTTTGTAAAAGAAAATTTATCGGATTTTTTCTAGGATTATCTGCTGGCGTAATGATTTATCTTTCTTTTATCGAACTCTTACCTTATTCAGTTAAAACCCTTGGTTTTTTGACAGCAAATATATTATTTTATGTTGGAGTTATTGTAATGGCACTTACAGATTTTTTTATTCCTCATCATTATCTTGAAGAAAGAATCTGCAAAAAACATAGTATTATTGACCATAGACTTTTATCAACAGGACTCATTGTTACTTTAGGACTTATAATCCATAACGTTCCTGAAGGAATGGCGGTCTTTTTAAGTTCCTTTACTAATATTAAATTTGGAATTTTATTAGCATTAGCAATTGCAGTCCATAATATTCCAGAAGGAATAGCTGTTGCTGCTCCTATTTTTCATGTAACACAGGATAGTAAAAAAGCAATTAAATATTCCTTTATTGCTGGTATGGCAGAACCATTTGGTGCAATTATTGCTTATTTAATTGTAAAACCGTATTTAAATGAAAGCTTTCTTTCTTATATTTTTGCTTTTGTTGCCGGTATAATGGTTTATATAAGTTTTGATGAATTATTACCTGCGTCATTCAGAGATGATCATGGACATCACGCAATATTGGGAATTATTACGGGTATGGTAATTGTTTCTTTAAGTCTTCTTTTTCTCTAGTCTTTTTCTTCTTGACAGATTTTGTTTAATTATCTATAATGAATAGGTATTCAATATTATTAAATAAAGGAGGTGAAATAATATGCCAGCATTTGACAAAACAGGTCCACAAGGACAAGGATCTATGACAGGAAGAAGATTTGGTCCATGTGGAACAAAAGATAATTTAAGAAATAAGTTCAATCGAGGATTTGGTTTAGGAAGAAGAATACGAAAATTTTGGGGTCAAAACAAAGAAAATAAAGGAGATCTATCAAATATATAATAAATCTGTTTAAATATATTATGCCTCGACCTAAAATACATCGTCATTTACGATTTAAGCCAAACGTCTATTATTTTAAACCACGAGGTATTCCTTTGAAAAACCTCGATGAGATAATTCTACTACCTGATGAGTTAGAAGCATTAAAACTTTATGAAAATGATTGTCTTGATCAAATTGACGCATCCAGAAAAATGAAAATATCCCAACCTACCTTTGCTAGAATATTAGGAAGCGTACATAAAAAAATAGCCGATGCGATTATTAATGGTAAGGCAATAAGAATTGGAAGCAGATAATAATATGAAAATTATAAAAATAGGCGCTGTTTGGTGTAATGGTTGCTTAGTTATGAAACCGAGATGGCAGGTAATAGAAAAAGAAAATCCATGGCTAAAAACAGAATATTTTGACTTTGATAAAGACAAAGAAATTGTGAATAAATATAATATTAAGGATGGGAAACTACCCGTTTTTATTTTTTTGGATAAAAAAAATAGCGAGTTTTTAAGATTAAATGGTGAGATTGAAAAACAAGAGCTTATTAAAACTATAAATGAAAACAAAGATAAGTAAATATGATAATAAATAAACTATTAGTAAAAATTTTTACTTTTGCAGTAGTACTTATCTTTTCTTTTAGGATTTTTGCAGTTGAAAATACTGTAAATATTTATTTTTTTTGGGCAGAAACTTGTCCTCACTGTGCAAAAGAAAAGATTTTTCTTAACAACTTAAAAAAAGAAGATCCAAATATTATTGTCAATAATTATGAAGTCAGTGAAAATCAAAAAAACAGCAATCTTCTTAAAGCAATTGGTGAAAAACACAATATAAACGTTGCTGGGGTTCCTATAACGATAATCGGTAAAGACTATTTAACCGGCTATTTAAATGACCAAACAACAGGTGAACAAATCAAAATATTAATTGATAAATATGGTAAAGAAGGTGATCCAAATATTTTAAAAGCAACAATTGATGATTTTGTAAATAAATCAAAAATTACATTCACGCCAACTCCAACTTCTGCTCCGATAACAAAG
>CAYQTP010000116.1:0-2523 GCA_964420475.1 uncultured Gammaproteobacteria bacterium | reverse complement strand
ATATCACTGCCTTTATTAACTCCGCCAACTCCAATAATTCCTAGTTTTCCTTTGGAAAAATGACGAAATAACACCGTTTGAGCCAAAGCAATAGGCTTTATTGCTTCTCCACCTAATCCACCTATTCCCATATTGGGCTTTATAGTTATTTTTTCTTTTTTATAATCAATCACGCAGCCTAAAGGAACAGAATTTATTAAAGTGACAAAATCAACTCCTATATCAATCATTCCTTCCGCCATCCTCTGAATCTCTCCCCTGTCGTTATATGGCGGCAGTTTGACCCCGATAGTCTTTTTGGTTTTGGATCTGATTTTTTTTAAAATTCTTAAACTGGTTACTGCATCGTAAGCAAAAATGCATTTACCGATCAGATTCGGACAGGAAAGATTTACTTCAATTCCATCGAAAGATTTACTATTGACTTTTTTGAAAAGACAATCATATTCGTCCTCGGTAAAACCGGCAATGCTGGCAATTAGAGGTTTATCATATTTTTTTAAATTCGAAACCATTTCGCAATAATAATTAACTCCTAAGTTTGGAAGCCCCATACTATTGATTGATATTTTCTTGTTTATAAATAATCTCGGTTCAGGATTACCTTCCCTTGGCTTAACAGTCATTGTCTTAAAAACTATTGCGCCAGAATCACTTGCGCCTAATTGTTTTAGTTCCGCTTCTTTTGTACACCAAACTCCTGAAGCGTTAACAATAGGAGAATTAAATATTAAAAATCCTATTTTTGTTTTTAAATCGATCATTTTCCGTCTTTCAAATTTTCTAATACCATACCAGCCACTTCACAGTCCGTGATCAAGGTTATTCCCATTGCCAAAGCTCCTTGACGGATTAGTTTGCCGTCGGTAAAAACATCTTTTTTTTCTGTTGCTTCACGGCTAGGAATATTGATGATAATGTCAAACACCCTTCGCTGTAACAAATCCGAAATATTCGGCGTCTTTCCCATCTGGGAAATTTTGTAAACGAGAGAAGTATTGACTTTTTCTTTCTTGAGAAAATTGTGGGTTTTTTCTGTAGCGTAAAAAATACAGCCAGATTTCTTTCCCAGATTTTTAATATACGGTAATAAATATTTTTTATTTTTCATTTCCCCAATCGTCAAAAGAATATGTTTTTGCGGCGAAGAAATTACGATTGACCCGGTGCCGTACTTATCTTTATCCCAATCGCCGGTTTGACTGGATAAAAGCGAAAAAAGCGAAGCCCTACGAATATCTTTTTCTCCTAAGATATATTGAATAACTCTCTCATTGCCGATTCCATATCCGGCATGGGGACTGCTTTTTTTTGCCTTAATAATATCAAGGTACCATTTAAAGTCTTCATATTTTCCGCCTCTTTGAAGATGAAGCTTAAACATCGTCGACGTCATCAGTCTTTCGTTTAATTTTTTAAAGTCATGTTCACGGACAGCCGAACCGGTCCCCTCTCCCGAATAAGGAAAAATCAAGTCAGCAGAAAGAACCACTCTTGGATCTTTTGTAGATACCTTCATGTTGAAAAACTTGATTTCTTTTGGATATCGAGTGATAAAAACGGGAATTTCTTCACCTTTCTTATTCAAAAGTGCCACTATCTTTGCTTCGTGATGAGCCTTAAGGTCGTCGCCAAATTTAACCTGAGGATATCCGTTTTTGTTAAGTAGTCTTACCGCTTCATCATAAGAGATTTGATAAAAGTCTTTTTTGATAGCCTGTTGGAGTTTACTTATATCTCTCTTAAAATATTTTTTGAGAGTGATTGAATTATCTTTGACTACTTGGGCAATCATCGCTTGGACCGTCGATTGGATGTGTCTTAAAAGAGCGGTAAACATTTTTTCTTCGTTATAATTTGTTCTTTTCATCCCATCCATCGTGCAATCAAACTCCTCCTCTGTCAGTCTAAATTGTCGCAAATGTCTTTCGTCCTCTTCCTCTTCGTCGCGACCGGAATGAATTACTGTGAAAACTCCCGGTAAATTTTGCAGAGCCTGTTCGAGGGATAGCTGCCCGGTTTGGGTAAAAAATAATGGCAGGTCGACTCGATTTTTTATTTTAAATAGAGTGTCGACGTTTTCGCAGGCACCAGTAATACCAACCATCTCCGGTACATCCACATAGGTCAATCCTATTTTTTTGTAGTTGTTGAAGGCACCAACATTCAAGCTTTCATTAATTTTAACCAAATGGGAAAAATGAACGGAAAATTTATACTTAGACATAATAAATATATAAATTAGTTAATAATTAATAATTAAAAAAATCCCCGCTTTGGGCGGGGTTATTTTGCCAAAAAAAATCTCAGAGTTTTTCATGTCTTCTGAGAATTATATTCAACACTATTTTGACTTATTTGTCAAGCGAATTTAGTATGACCTGATATAATTATCTTGAAAAAGGGTGAGTGCTGGAATGGCATACAGGTTAGTCTCAAAAACTAATGGTCTTTACGACCGTGAGGGTTCGACTCCCTCCTCACCCACATTAGAATCTGTTAACGAGTTAAAAAGTTAACGTG
>CAYQTP010000115.1:0-2524 GCA_964420475.1 uncultured Gammaproteobacteria bacterium | reverse complement strand
AAAGTTGATGAGATGATATTGGAAAACCATCTAAGGACCTGTGTCAGGGAATCGATAGTCAGCGGCAAAGGAGTGGATGAAAAGGTCAGGGAAGTGATTGAAGTATTTAAAAGAAAATAATATGGATAAAATCATTGTTTCCCTTTTTGGATCTTTATCAATTTTATTTACCTATTGGTATTTTTTTATGAAAAAAACAAATACAGTTCAAGCGGAAGGGACAATCAATATCTTAGTCGAAGGAGGGTATAAACCGGACAGAATCTCTATTCCGTATGGGCAAACCACCAGGTTGATCTTTGAGAGAAAAGACAGTAACAGCTGTCTGGAGGATGTAATTCTGGCCGATTTTAAAATTAAAAGAACACTGCCAATGAATGAAAAGGTGACGATAGAAATTACTCCTGATAAAACAGGTGAGTTCGATTTTTCCTGCGGAATGGGAATGTTTCATGGAAAACTGATTGTTAAATAATATGAAAACAAAACAAACTTTTGCCATTAAGGGAATGCATTGTGCATCGTGTGTTTATATTAATGAGAAAGCCTTGAAAGCGATTTCCGGGGTAACTGATGCCGTTGTTAATCTAACGACGGGAAAGGCAACCTTAACTTCGGACTCTCCGATCAATAAAGATAAAATTGTTCAAGCCGTGAGATCTGTCGGTTATCAGGCAATGATCGAGAATGAGGAAACATTAGATGAAAAAATAAAAATAGAAAAAATAAAAGAACTTAAAGATCTGAAAACCAAGGTTATTGTCAGCTTATTTTTAGGAGGATTGATCGTCTGGGGGAGTTTTCCCGGGATCATGATTTTTGCTCCGGAAATTCTTAAAAATTTCTATTTTCAATTTATTTTGGCGACAATTATCCAGTTTTGGGCGGGTCAGGATTTATACCGGGCGGCCTTCTCATCACTAAAGCATAGGATCGCAAATATGGACACTTTAGTTGTGATTGGAACGACAGTAGCCTATTTATATTCAATATTTGTCACTTTTTTCCCGAAGCTGCTGATGGACCTTAAGATTGAGGCGATGCCGTACTTTGATGTCTCAACTGTTATTATCGGCTTGATTTTGCTGGGCCGGTTTTTGGAAGCTCAGGCTAAAGCCGGAACGGGAGAGGCGATTAAAAAATTAATCGGATTACAGGCAAAAACCGCCAGAGTTATCCGTGGCAAAAAAGAAATAGACATTTCAATTGATGAAGTTGTTCTTGGTGATCTGATCAGGGTCCGGCCGGGAGAAAAAATACCCGTCGATGGTGTCATAGTTGAGGGAGAATCGGCGATCGATGAATCAATGGTGACGGGAGAAAGTATGCCCTCTTCAAAATATAGAGGAGACACCGTGATTGGGGCGACAATGAACAAATCGGGCAGTTTTATTTATAAAGCCACTAAAGTCGGGAAAGACACGATGCTTTCACAAATAATAAAATTGGTTGAAGAAGCGCAGGGAAGCAAAGCCCCAATCCAAAGACTGGCCGATATTATTTCTTCTTATTTTGTTCCGATCGTCATTATGCTGGCAATTGCCACTTTTGTCGGCTGGTATGTTTTTGGGCCAGCCAGTGGATTTATTCTTCCGATGCTTAATTCAATCGCCGTATTGATTATTGCCTGTCCATGTGCCATGGGGCTGGCAACTCCAACGGCAATCATGGTAGGGACGGGAATCGGCGCTCAACACGGAATTCTTATAAAAGATGCGGAAAGTTTGGAAACTGCCCATAAAGTCAACACGATCATTTTTGATAAAACCGGAACATTGACAAAAGGCAAACCAGAAGTTACAGACATTATTGAAGTCAAAAATCAAAAATCAAAAATCAAAAATGATGAACTACTTAAATTATCGGCATCTGTTGAAAAGAATTCCGAACACCCGTTAGGCGAAGCGATTGTAAAAAAAGCAGAAAAAGAAAAACTTATTCTAAATAAAGTCGAAAAATTTAAATCCATTACCGGTAAAGGGGTTGAGGGAATTATTAGCGGGAAAAAAGTTTATGTTGGTAAATTATTAGGTTCAGAATTGCATACCGGTGGCGAGAGTTTAAAAAATCAGGGGAAAACAGTTGTTTATGTCTATATTGAGAACAAATTGGCAGGTCTTATTGCAATAGCCGATACGATTAAAGAAAGTGCAGTAGGAGCTATTTCTACATTAAACAAAATGGGAATAGAGACCGTAATGATAACGGGTGATAATAATGCTACCGCTAAAGCGATTGGAAAAAAACTGGGAATAAAAAAGGTCTTAGCTGAAGTTTTACCTCAAGATAAAGAAAAGGAAGTAAAAAAGATTCAATTAGTGGGAAAAACGGTTGCCATGATCGGAGATGGGATCAATGATGCCCCGGCTCTAGCGGCTGCGGATATTGGTATTGCCATGGGCACCGGCACCGATGTCGCAATTGAGGCGGCCGGGATAACCTTGGTCAATAAAAATTTAATTTCAGTTGTCTCAGCGATTAAACTATCTAAACAAACAATGAAAACAATTAAACTTAATTTATT
>CAYQTP010000114.1:1789-2541 GCA_964420475.1 uncultured Gammaproteobacteria bacterium | reverse complement strand
TGGACATTTGGTTGTAAATACCGGGACTACTTATTTTGTCACCGCCGATGACAGTCCGGTTGATTTTGAAGAAAAAGATCCGGTGACCTTGCCCGGTCACGCCGATTATCAACTGGTTAAACAAATGAAGGGTTTCGCCTACTATGTGGTTGAACATGAAGGCAAGCCGGCTTTGGTAAAAAACAAACTTTATAAAGAGATAAAAAAAGAAGACTTAGGTGGACTGTTAGTTATGAAATAATTTTATTTATTGGCTTTGATCATGGGAATGCTGTGTAAATCAGCAGCTGTGCCGCAACGGTTATAGCCCGAGACCAATCAAACCTTTGACCCCGAGCAGGGATAATTATGATTCAACCAGGCGATTCATTACAGCATTACGGATTTGACCCTTATTCTGAAGTAAAAAATCTCCAGCTGCTTTCTCCAACCGAGAGAATTAAGAGATTTAATCAACAGCGGGAAAGCTATATTAATCATCTGCTTGAAGATCAGGCGGTTTCAATTCTTTATCAATATTGGCCGGCTGAAAACGGAAATATTTTTATATCTTCAGCAAAAAAAGCCAGAGACAATATTATCCATCAAATAGATTTTAATGAAAGAAACGGCCTGTTTTATAACGGAATTTTGCAATCAGTTGAACAAGCAATTAAGTACCCGGGAAATTTAATAGCACTATACAGCCCGACAGGAAAAAAATTATTTAATTCTACAAAAGCAGAATCTGTTCCCGAAGAAAAATCAAAATG
>CAYQTP010000114.1:0-1779 GCA_964420475.1 uncultured Gammaproteobacteria bacterium | reverse complement strand
AAGGAGCATATGAATTTTGTAGTGAAAGAATTACCCGAAGAAAAATCAGAATGGTTAGAAGAACCTTATGATATCGGGCAATTATATTTTCTTTATTTTGACGGAAATAAAATTAATAATGTGGCTGTTAGCGTAAATGATGATAATAATCCCTGGCTTATGGATTTGGCGCCGGTTTTTAAAAGAATTAATCAAGAACCTGACGAAGAAAAAAGAATTTCTTTATTTTTAACGACACCGGTATTACTAGAAAATATTGATCATTTTTTGCAAAGGGATTGGAATGATAATTACCATATTTTTAAAAATGTTCATAGTGAGGATTTTTATCTCGATAAAGTGATCAATGACATGAAAGAAGCTTTTGCCGACAAGAAGAAATTAAAAACCCCTTTTTATAATGATCAGACAGTTCAAGCATTATATAGACCAGAGATAACAGCCGATGTTATTACCCAAGGATACTTTTCTGCGATTTATAATTTTATGAAAGAGAAAGAATTATCAACAACAAAATTTGGCGGCGGATGCCCTGGGGATGGCGCGGAAATGTCTGCGGTTGAAAAAATATTAGGATATGACGTTATGCAGTCGATCGTTACCGGAAGAAATATATTTATGCAAAACGCTTCCTCCCTTTCAACATCTTACAGGGATTTAAGACAGCATAAAAATGATGAAAACTCTGATGAATATGGTTCCTTGAAATTTCACTGCCCGGTATGTAATGGAGAGCATGTCAGACCACGCCATAAGTTATTGTCAATCTGTCCCGCCAGAGGTAAAGAAATTCCCAAGTGTTAAATTATTTTTGTAACATCTTTTCCCAATTTAACTGCATAGTTTGTTCCCCGGTCATAAGGATAGGTCATGTCAAGATTACTGATAAAAAAATTTTTTACCGGGGTGATAAAATCCGGCTTATTTTTTACAAATTCCCTATCAAATATCGGCTGGGCAAACGGAGCTTTAAAAACAAAATAATTTTCAATTTTCAATTTACCATTGGCTATAGTCTCTAAATAGGGTAAAACATAATTTAATAGTTCTCTATCTTTCATTTGCATCAACCTGTCCTCTCTTTTTAAATACCAACCTAAATAAGCCAAATGCTTTCCTCCGTAATATTTTTTATCGATAAAATTTGTGTGCTGGACAATTCCCATAATGGGAATTGTTTTAGTTGAAATATTCAGCCAATAAGTTTTATCAAAAATTGGCTGATCGGTTTCAAGGATTAAAGTCAAGGCATGAAGATACTCGATTTTTGACAGTTTATCCAGATAATTTTTTGGTAAAACCGGCCGGGCAACTTTAGTCAATATCGGTGTCGGCAAGGTCGAGATAACTACATCATATAATGTATTATTAATAATAAATTTATTTCCCTGCTTTTTGATGCTTTCTATTTCATAACCCGTTAACACGTTAACCCGTAACTTTTTTAACTTGTCAACAATATAATTAATTAATATTTGGAATCCTCCCTCAACATACCCCAACTTTTTAGTTCTTTTTTTGATCCTCGCCCAGATAAAAGAGGCTAAAATATTTTCCGCATAATCACCGTATTTTCCCCGAAAGAGCTGTTGCCATAGGATATTCCAAACATTTTTACCCATCGTAACTTTTAAAAATTCTTTACTCGTTTGTTTTTCATAGATAGCTAAGAAAGGAGATAATTTTAAAAAAGCAATCATGATTCCAGCTCGTAATTTATCAATAATATTTAAATAAGGGAACCTAAGGAAATCGAGAGGTGTGTCCAGGGGGAGAATT
>CAYQTP010000113.1:2017-2671 GCA_964420475.1 uncultured Gammaproteobacteria bacterium | reverse complement strand
TTAGGTAATTTTCTCAAGTTAACACTTCCTATTCTTATAGCAATATCGCTTTCTGCTGGATATAACCACCAAAGATTTGGTAACGTTTTCGAAAGCGGCTACAGCTACCAATTGATTCCCGAAGAATCAAAGGCAAGAAGAGACCAAGGACTAATTTCCCTAAAGCACATACCTGCTAACCTTTATTACATGCTGATTAAAACTCCAGATCCCGTCCTTGCCGATAATTCCCATGTTTTAAAATTCCCTTTTCTAAAATTTGACCCATATGGGATGAGTATCTTTTTTATGTCGCCACTTCTCTTTCTAATTTTCAGGGCAAAATTAAACGATCGTTTTGTCAAAATATCCTTGATAACGGTCAGCCTTATGCTGCTACCTCTAATTCTATATTATGGAATCGGGTGGCGTCAGGTAGGCTACCGCTATGCTCTTGATTTTCTACCGTTTCTTCTAATTCCTCTTGTATCAGCCGTCCAAAAAGTAAGTACTAAAGCGATCGCCTTTTTGACAATTGCGGGAATAATAATCACCTGGTTTTTTACAATTGAAATGCTAGTAGGATTTTAAATAGATTCCCACGGCCTAAAGGCCGTGGTTCTCTCTTCCTCGCTTCGCGTATTCACACTCATCTCTGGCATAAATGCCGGAATT
>CAYQTP010000113.1:0-1936 GCA_964420475.1 uncultured Gammaproteobacteria bacterium | reverse complement strand
AAAATGACTCGGCAACACTCCCGATTCCCCATAAATTGATAATTAAGAAAACCATCAGTAACAAAATGGGTAAAGTAAAAAGGTTCTTTTTACCAAACCAATATGAAAGCCCCAATACAAAATTCAAACCTATAAAAATAATAGAAGGAAAAAAGTATCTTCCTTGAGCCTGAAAAACGTGCAACAGATTCACGTACAAAAAAATCAAGATATTCATAAGAAATATCAGGCTTAATAAAAAATAGACTCTTTTAAAATTTTTATTATTAGGGTTTTTGAAAAATTCTTTGTATTTTGTACGAAGCAGAAGTAATAAACCGGCAATGGACATTAACGACATAACCATTAAACCCACATAAAGTAATCCTCCTATGAATATATTATTGTGTATTCCATAAACTACAAAGAAAGTAGTAAAAGCACCAAGAAAAACATTCAGGAGATAATTACTCCCGAAAATAGGTTTGCTAAAGTCTTGTATTGAAGCTTCAAATAAATCCCTAGAATAAAACCAGCCAATTTTATAAAGATTTAGGAAATACCACCATCCCCCAGCTAAAAATGCTAAAAGGAAAAAAATTGAAAAAAAATAAAAAATTGATCTTTTCTTTTTAAGAAGTAGGACAAAAGAGAGAAAGGCGGGTAATAGAATCACTCCATCAAGTTTAGTGATAAGTATTAATCCGAAAATTAAACCGAAAATAGCTGCTTTTTTAAAATCAGGTGGTTGCCACTTAGTCGCGATTGATAAATAAATAAAAAGTAACATTAAAAAAAACAACAGATTATTATGATTGGCTGAGATTGAAAAACTAACAAGAGAAGGCAATAAAGAAACAAAAATAAAAACGGCCAGTTGAATATGATAGTTAATTTTCAGCTTTTCAAGAATTTTCCAAGCAAGAATTAAGGTCACTATCGACAAAGAAAAACTCAAGAACCGCAGACCTAAGTAAATTTGAGAGAAAGCTTGATCATAGGAAAAAGGAATATTTTTAAAGAAATAGATAATCCTAATAAGGTATTTCCCTATTAAAAAGTAAAGTGGTGGATAATAATATTCATTATTCGGATATAATTTAAAATTATCGGTATTCAATAAGGGATTAACTGAATTAAGAACTTCACTCCAAATTCTTCTAAGAATAAAAATCTCGTCGGGAGTTTGCCCAACCGGTAAAAGAAAAAGAAATACAAGTCGAAGAAATACTGCTAAAAATAAAATACAAACCCAAGTTTTTCCAAAAACGATTAACTTGACCAGTTTTTTGGATCCGCTTAAAAACATGTTATCTATACTTTTATAATAAAGTAGGTGTGCTGATCTAACCTAAGACAACTGTCATAGCCCAGACGCTTTTGGCGCAGGCTCTTTTTAAAACTTTTGCCGCCGCCATCATCGTTGCGCCGGAAGTGTAAACATCATCAACGAGGATAAAATTCCGACCTTCAATGTATTTTTTGGCCACTTTTTTATTAAAAGCAAAGGCGCCCCTAACGTTTTTCTTTCTCTCTTCTCTCGTCAGCCCGACCTGAGTTTTTGTCTCAATAATTCGAGCCAGTAAATCAGAATATCCGACTCCAAATTTTTTTGCCAGCGTCTTTGCCAAAATTTCTGCCTGATTAAATCCTCTCCAGTTTTTTCTTTTCTTATGCAAAGGGACTGGGACTAAAATCGAATTTTGCGGTAAATCGAATTTCCAGATTTGGGAAGCTAATAGATCAACCAGAACCTTCTCGATATCATAAACCCATTTGTATTTGACCTTCCGGATCGCAAACTTTATAGGACCTTTATATTTGCAGGCAACGACCAGACCATCAGGACGGAATTTGCCTGCGCATTTTGGATGGGTTTTGCCGCCAATTGCCTGCCTTTGACAAATCGGGCAAATCGGCTTTTCGACAAACTCAATTTTGGAAAAACAATTATTAC
>CAYQTP010000112.1:0-2796 GCA_964420475.1 uncultured Gammaproteobacteria bacterium | reverse complement strand
GTTTATATGTCTGGACAATATATGTTTTATCCAAAATCCATTTCCTGACTTTTTTTTGATTGGTTTTTTCATCAGGAAAGAAAATAAAATTTTTGGTCTTTGTTTTTTCAAGGTCTTTTATAATTTCCTCCTGTATCTCATTAGCTGTTTCGCCTGTATGATAGTAATATCTTGTCGGATTTTCGAGTCTGAAATAGTCATAAAAAATTACATGATTTGGATAGATAAATAACCATTTATTTTTGATGTCCAGTCCTTCATTTATTTTTTTTAACTCTTCAAGGTAAGATTTGCTGAATTTTAGTCCGGCTATTTCGTTTCCCTGCGGCTGAAATACACCGGGAGTAAAACTTTTGTTAATAGAAATTCTGGGAAGTCCGGAAAAACGAATTTTCAGAAAGGAAAAACTATGAAATACCAATAGAGAAGTTAATACACCTGATATTAAAATCAAAAATGCATAATCTTTTTTAAGTTTCATTAAAACCAAGAAAAATACCACAGTCAAAATCATAAAAATATGGGCTGATTTAAATTTTAAAATATAATGTCCAAAAGCAAAAACAGCCAGATTTATAGGAACGATCAAATATAATAGTCTGCTTTTTTTAATATGTTTTTTAAAATCAATAAGCTGAGATATGCTGTAAGTAATATAAAACGGCAGCCAAACAGTCGCATACCAGAGATGCCCCTCATCAGACCGGCCAAGGGCGGAGACAAAACTCAAAACTGAAAAAAGGGCAAAAATCTTTATCTCCGGCTGATCTTTTGATTTAATGAATAAACTTAAGGATGACGAAAATATCAATATTAAAAATGATAAAAAAATTAGTCCGACCGGCCGAGGGGGTATGGGCAAGCTCATTATTTTAGGCTGTATTATTAATCCGAGATATAAAGTATCATAGAAAAAGTTTTTTAAAGACCCGGTAAAAAAGATATATAAAAGCATTGGGATCCAGACAATCGACAATCCGATTAAAGAGGGAAATAGCTTTTTATAATCCTTTATTTTTTCAATATAACTGATGGCAATAGATATAGAGAGAAGAAGTCCGGCTTCTATGCGAAATAAAAAAACAAATCCTAAAAGGATCCCAAGAATAATATTTTTGAAATTTTCCGATTTAAATTTGCTTAATAAGATTATAAAAAATAGTGCGGCAAAGACATGTACATCTTGAGCCGAATAAATAAAAAATTCAAATATCAATACGGTAGAGGCAGCTAAAAATAAACTGAAAAAGGACGATCTATATTGTTTAAATATTTTATATGAAAGGAGTAATAAAAAAGTCGGGAAGAATATTCCCGGAAGCAGCATAAAATATATTCCGGTGGTGGGAATCGTTGCCCCAAAAATCTTAAATAATAAAGCCTGAATAAGAAAACGGCCGGGGGGGTAAACGATGCTGAAACCTTTATAAAGTCCCTCCCCTTTTAACGTACTTTGGACATTGATGAAGTTTACTTCCTCGTCAGATGGCGTATAAATCTCTCCAACAGAGTTGTTTATGGCCACAAATCCCGCGTGAACAAAAAAAATATAAACCAGGAAGGCCACAAAAAAGAAAACAAATAAAGTTTTAATATTTTGAAGCTTCATTTAATAAGGATTATTGTATCAAATCAGAAAAACCGTATCTAATCTTCCTGTATAATTCTTCTATGAAAATTGATCTTGTTATTCCAATCTATAATGAAGGTTTATTTATAGATTTATTCCTTAAGGATTTATTCAAAGAAAAAACAGCTTTAAGATTAATTAGAAATATTATTATCATTGATGACGGATCAACCGACCAAACACTATTGAAAATCAAAGATTATAAATCTAATAAAATCACGATAGTTACCTATAAAAATAACCGAGGTAAAGGTTATGCGATGAGAAAGGGCCTGGAGATGGTAAAAAAATCAAAGGCGGACGCAGTCATTTTTATGGATGGTGACCGGCAGCATAACCCAAAACATTTATCAAAGTTTATCGAATCTGTCGGGAAATATGAGATAGTTTTCGGTTATAGAAATTTACAGGAAAATGCTCCATATGTTAGAAAGCTCGGCAATAAAATCGTTAAGTATTTGTTTCAAAAGTTTTTTAATATAAAAAGAAAGGATGTTTTATGCGGATTCATGGCAATAAGAAGTCAAGTTTTTAATAAGATCAACTGGGAATCTGATGACTATGGGGTGGAGATAGAAATATCGGCCATCGTTGGTAAAAAAAGGATTCCATTTAAAGAGATATTGGTTGATACACTATATCTGGATATTAAAAAAGGGGTGACAATAACTAAAGCTTTTTTTATTTCACTAAAAATACCCTATTGGTATTTTAAATACAAATGAAAATTATTAAAAATAATTTCAGAAAGATTGTTCTTCTGTTGCTTATTACTACATTTATTTTCCTTTCATTTAAAAAAGTGGACTCATCCGATACTTTAATACCTAATTTGGAACCTTATCCTGACAGTCTCTATTATTCTGTCCCTGCCTGGAATTTTGTCCACGGAGATGGTTTTGTCATGAAAACCCAGAATACAATTATTAAACAACAAACTCCTCCTTTATATGGCATATATCTAATTCCTTTTTTTGCCTTGTTTAACAACGTAAGATCTTTCTATTACGCCAATATGATTTTATTAATCGGCGTCATTATCCTTTTTACTCTGATAATAGATAAAATCTTTTCCGGAAATAGAATTTATAAAGGGATCCTTACTTTATTCTTAGGTTTTTTTCTTGTCACAAATTTTTATTTCTATACAATTCCCCAACTGTTAA
>CAYQTP010000111.1:0-2877 GCA_964420475.1 uncultured Gammaproteobacteria bacterium | reverse complement strand
AATTGTGAATAAAAATAAGTACTGGATATTTATTTTGATAATGGTTTTTTATATCGCCATCCGATCTTTTCATTTTTCTGAAGCCCTTAATTTTTCTTTTGACCAAGGTCTAGGATTTACTCGCATTCTTGAAATTTGGAAAAACAAGGAAATTACTTTAGTAGGCCCGGCAAGCTCAGTAACAGCGGATAATAAACAATTATTAATGGGTAGTATTAATTATTATTTTGCTCTTTTATTTGCCATACCTGGAAAATTTGATCCTATTGTATCGTCTTATTTGTATATGCTATTTTCATCTCTCGGAATTATTCCCCTATATCTTGGAATGAGGAAATTAGCCGACCAAAAAGCGGCACTACTAATGGTAGTTATTTACACGTTGTTACCAATGTTTATTGACTTTACCCGTTTCTTTTTTGTACCACTTATAGTTCTTTCAACAATCCTGATATATTTAATGGGTTTATACAAAACAAAACCTAATAATATTCACCTATTTTCTGTGTTTGTTTATATTGGAATTCTTATGCAGATTCATTATCAAATTGCAGTTGTATTATTTATTTTATTTATATACTACTTTATTAAAAATCGTTTTAAAATTAAATCAATTTTGATAATGATTGGGGGGTTTTGTCTGGGTTTTTCCCCAATGATCTTGTTTGAACTTAAAAATCAATTTTATAATTTTCATGTCATTAGAGATTATTTATTTAGTTCAAAACCTCGTAGTGGTACTCCATTTCAATTTCTTCCACATAGATATCTATCTATTAGCATTCTATTGTTTGCACTTATAGGTACTTTTATACGTAAACATATATCATATATTTTGATAATTATTACAACAGTCATTCTTCTTATTTTTGATGCTTATCTCTATTTACCAAAACCTTCTCATGGTTTTGGCATGTCTGACAATTGGAATTATCTGATGGAAAAAAAGGCTTATGAAATAATAAAATCACAAAACATCAAAAACTATAATATCGTCAATCATATATATGATAATCTTTCGGTCGTCATTAAATTTCACCTAAAAAAAGATGGGGTAGAGATGAACTATGATGATTATTATCATAATAATTATTTGTATGTTATAAGTAAAACTAAAGATGTTTTTAACGATCCGGCTTATGAACTTAATACCTTTGTACCCAATCAGTTGATAAAAAATTGGAGATTAAATGATGTATATAATCTATATCTCTTTAAAAGAATTAAACAACAATGAAACAATGGAATAATTGTATCATTTTTTTAATCAATATTGATCTTTCTTTTAATGATATATTTTGGTCTTTTCTTCACTTCCAAAAAAATTTTTGCTAGATACTCGGCTATGATGCTTAAGCTTAGCAATTGAATTCCGCCTAAAAATAAAATCAAAATTACTATCGTTGGTATACCTTGAGGAGAATTGTGGGATACTAAAACCAATATTACGTTGACAATAATAAATACAAAAGAAAAAAACATCACCAAGAAGGCGATTTTCGATATAAATTCGAGAGGCTGAAATGAAAAATTAATAATTATCGTCTTTGCCCACCAAAGTCCGGTTAAGAAATTTTCATTAGATTTTCCATGCTTTCTAAGATCTCTCACATATTCTATTCCTATCTGTTTAAATCCCACATAGGCTCTAAGGCATCTTAGATAATAATCATATTCTTCTATTTTTAATAATTCCTTTACCACTTTCTTATCTATCAGCGAAAAATCTCCGGCATTAAGAGGAATTTTTATATAGGACAGCTTTTGCAATAAGTAATAAAAACTTTTATAAAAAAAGTTCATTAACGGTCCATACCCTTTTCTTGTTTTTCTTATTCCGTATACTACTTCATATCCCTTCTCCCATTTTTCGATAAACTGAGGGATCAGTTCGGGCGGGTCTTGGATATCGCCGTGCAGTAAAACAGAAGCGTCTCCCTTCATATTTTCCAATCCGGCTAAAAAACTTGATTGGGGAGAACCGAAATTGCGGCTCATATAAATAATCTTTACTTTTTTGTTTTTTTTAGCTAAATTATTTAATAACCTCTCGGAACTGTCGGTGGAATCATTATCGACAAAGATGATTTCGTAATCATATGGTTTATTCTTGAAAACGCTGATTATTCTTTTATATATTTCATTTATATTTTCATTCTCGTTATAACAGGCAACAATAACTGAAATAATTTTATTTTTCATATTGACCGATAAATTTATTAATTTTATTACATGTATATCTTAACATTTTCTTATCTATTCCCGGATATACTCCAAGCCAAAAAGCATTATTCATCACCAAATCGGCATTTTTGTGACTGCCGATGATCTTAAATTTGTTCTTTAATTTTAAGTAAGCCGGATGACGGAGCAGATTTCCGGAAAAGATATTTCTTGTCCCGATTTTATTTTCTTCCAGGTACTCTGTCAGTTGATTACGGGTAAAAAGGGAGCCGGGTTTGACTATCAAGGGGAATCCAAAATAACTCACCTCTTTATTTTTATCTTCTTTCATCAGGATAAAATATTTTTTATATTGACTGAAAAATTTAAATAGTTCTTTATAATTCTTTTGCCGCTTTCTGATAAAGCCGGGAAGTTTCTTTAATTGGGCAACGCCGATGGCGGCCTGAAAATCAGTTAATTTTAAGTTATAACCAATCTGGGAATAAATATATTTATGGTCATAACCTTGGGGCAGTTCTCCCAGTTTCCAGCCGAATCTTTTCCGGCAGGTATCGTCGCGCCCCGTATCACACCAGCAATCCCTGCCCCAATCACGAAACTGGCGGATTGATCGGTGGATTAAAGAATTTTTAGTAACTATTGCTCCGCCTTCACCCATAGTTATCTGATGGGCGGGATAAAAACTATATG
>CAYQTP010000110.1:592-2984 GCA_964420475.1 uncultured Gammaproteobacteria bacterium | reverse complement strand
ACATATTGCTTGAATCGGTTTTTGATTTTGAAAACCATTATAGGGTTTCTATTTCTTATGAAGCTGTCAAAGAAGTGATTGAAAAAAGCGAATTTTATTTAACCTATATTCCTTTTCCGGAAAAAGCCGTTGATCTTATGGATTCGGCCTGTGTTTATGTAAAACAAAATGGTAAGGTTACCCCGGAAATAATTAACCGTGTTCTAACTGAAAAAACCCACATACCAACGACCATTACAAAACAGATGAAAGAAAAACTTCTCAATCTAGAAACCATTTTATTTTCACGGATTATCCAGCAAGATGAAGCAATAAAACAATTATCTTCAGCTCTAAGACGGTCCTTTTTGTTGATAGGTAAAAGGAAAAAACCGCTCGCAACATTTTTGCTTTTAGGACCAACGGGGGTAGGAAAAACCGAAACTGCTAAAGCTATTACGCAGATATTTTTTTCTAACCAGCAAAAATACCTTCTCCGTTTTGATATGTCTGAATTTCAATCCAAATATGATATTCCAAAACTAATTGGAGACGGTGTTCATCCCGGACTTTTAACTAAGATGGTCCGCGAACAAAGCTATGGAGTTTTATTACTGGATGAGATCGAAAAAGCTGATAGAGATCTTATTAATATTTTTTTAACAATTGTTGATGAGGGTTATTTTGTCGATGGACAAGGAAAAAGAACTGACTGCAAAAATCTGATCATTATCGCTACCTCTAATGCCGGTTCCGATTTTCTATATTCTCAAGCTAATCCTATGAGTCTAATGAGACCTATTAGTCCCATGGGTCTCATTGACCATCTTATAAAGCAGAGGATCTTTTCGCCCGAATTTTTAAATCGTTTTGACGGCGTGATTTCATTTCAATCATTAAACAAGGAGTCAATTAATATTTTAGCGAAAAAAATAATCGGTCAGATTGGGATCGATATCTTAAAGCTTCATAAAGTAAAAATAAATGTTTCTCAAAAAACTTTAGAAACAATTTCACAAAAAGGTTATGATCCCCGTTTTGGAGCAAGAAATTTAGAACGAACGATTCGTGATGAAATTGAAGATAAGGTTGCCAAACTGATTTTTGAAGATAAAGTTAAACCCGGAGAAACAATTGATTTATAATGTATAAATATGGGCAAACTCATCGTAATTGAGGGGACAGACGGTTCGGGTAAAGGAACACAGCTTCAACTTCTTCTTAACTTTTTAAACAAAAGACAAATTAGCTATTCATCTTTTGATTTTCCTCAATATGAAAAAACTTTTTTTGGAGACTTTGCCGGCCGTTTTCTTAATGGGGAATTTGGTCATTTTAGTCGAATCAATCCATATTTAGCCTCTTTTCCGTACGCCGCAGACCGTTGGCAGGTTAAGGATCAAATTTGGAAGGCGATCAAAGAAAAAAAATTTGTGATCTGTAATCGCTATACTCCTTCAGTCGTTTATCAGGCGGTTAAAATCAAACCGACTCAAAGAAAAAAATTCTTAAATTGGGCGGAAACCTTAGAATATAAGGTTTTTGGTATTCCAAAACCGGATCTAGTCCTTTTTCTTTATGTCCCTTTAGCTTTTGCTCAAATATTAATTGCCAAAAAAAATAAAAGAAATCATTTAAATGGAAAGTCGAAAGACCAATATGAAGAGAATTTAAATTACCTGAAGAAAGTTGAAGATATGTACTTGGCAATGGTTAAAGATAATAAGAACTGGATAAAAATCGATTGTGTGGAAAATGAAAAAATCCTTTCTCCGGAAATGATTCACCAGAAAATTCTTGACAAACTATCTCTCTCTTGATAAGCTGATGGGTATATGGACAAAAAATTTGTGGCCTTAATGCTGGTTTTTTTTCTGGTGTTTGGTGTTTTTATCACCTCAACAGTATTTAACAAACAAATCGCCAATTTTGCACGAGCTTCAACCGAGACTGATCCATCAGCCCAGACTTCTTTGATTTTTGCCTGGCCTTTAACCGCTAAAGTAGGAGATAAGGTTGATGTTAATGTTTTTATAAGGAATGCTAATAATTTGCCCTTAGATAGAAAGCAGGTAAAATTAGCGACTAATCTGGGATTGATTAACGGAACACAGGAAGCAGTTTCCGAATCGGATAAAACCGGAAAAGTCAGCTTTTCCTTGACCTCAGATTCAATCGGTGTTGCTGAGCTGACAGCTTATATTAATAACAATACCCCATTAATCCAAAAAGTTTCCGTCAAATTTGAATGAAAAAAATCACCAAAGTCGTAATTCCCGCGGCTGGTTTTGGGACCAGATTTCTCCCTCAAACCAAAGCCATGCCAAAAGAAATGCTTCCGATAGTTGACAAGCCGGTGATCCAGTATGTGGTTGAAGAAGCAATTGATTCAAAAGTCGAGAATATTATTATT
>CAYQTP010000110.1:0-560 GCA_964420475.1 uncultured Gammaproteobacteria bacterium | reverse complement strand
GAACACTTGCTTGAAGAGATCCAAAGAATTTCCAACATGGCCAATTTTGTCTATATTCGTCAAAAGGGTCCATATGGCAACGGTACTCCTGTTTTGACCGCCGAACCGGTGATTGAAGACGAACCCTTTGCCGTACTTTGGGGAGATGAATTTATCTATTCCAAACCACCCCGTTTGGCTCAGATGATCAAAGTTTATGAAAAATTTGGTGGCATAGTAATTTCGGGAGTTAAAATAGAAAATAAGGAAGATCTGAAAAGATATGGAATTGCCGATTTAACTCATGTAGAAAAAAACGTCTTCAAAATAAATAAAATTATTGAAAAACCGGAAGTCAATGAAGCACCTTCCAATATTGCCACCCATGGCGGATATATCCTGCCACCGGAAATCTTTCCCGCATTAAGAAAAATTAAACCGGGAAAGGGAAAAGAAATTTGGCTTACGGATGCCATTAATTTACTTAAAAAAGAGGGAGTTCCCGTTTATACTGTCGTTATTGAAAACGGTAAATACTATGACACCGGCAACAAATTTGAATATCTAAAAACCGTCATTGA
>CAYQTP010000109.1:0-2990 GCA_964420475.1 uncultured Gammaproteobacteria bacterium | reverse complement strand
ACTAGCGATTGATATTGATTTGCAAAAAAAGAGTTATGAATTGGTAAAAAATAAAAAAGCAGCCATCATTGTTACCAACCCTCAAACCGGAGAAATATTAACCAGTATTTCCTCTCCCTCTTTCAACTCTCAAGATTTTGAAGATAATATTGGTAACAATATTCAAAATTATTTAACCGATAAAACCAATCCTTTATTTAATCGTGTCACCGAAGCTACTTATCCGCCGGGATCGATCTTTAAATTGGTAGTTGCAACCGCAGGTCTAGAAGAAAAAGCTATCGATGAAAAAACAGAAATTGAAGATAAGGGAAGTATCATGGCTGGAACATTATCTTTTGGCAACTGGTATTTTCTTCAATATGGAAAAGTTGAAGGTATGGTTAATATAGTTAAAGCCCTTCAAAGATCAAACGATATATTTTTTTATAAAACCGGCGAAAAAACCGGTGTTGATAAAATAAAAAAATGGGCTGATATTTTTGGATTAGGAAAACCGACAAAGATTGGTATTGATGAGGCTGAGGGAATTATTCCATCAACCTTTTGGAAAAAAGAGATCCTAAAAGAAAACTGGTATTTAGGCGATACCTATAATTTATCTATCGGCCAGGGATATGTTGCCACTACTCCTTTGCAGACGGTTTTAGTTACTGGTGTTTTTGCTAATGGAGGATATCTCTGTCAACCTCAGATATTAAAGGTAGGGACAGTTCATGAACTGTCCTTACAAGAATTTACACAACCAAAATGTAAAAAACTACCTATTTCTCAAGAAACTCTTTCTTTAATTAGAGAAGGAATGAAACAGGCCTGTTCACCGGGAGGTACCGGTTGGCCACTGTTCGATTTTAAGATTCAAACCGGCTGTAAAACAGGAACGGCTGAATCACATATAATAAACGGTTTACCTCATGCCTGGATCACAGTTTTTGCTCCTTATGAAAATCCTGAAATTGCTTTAACCGTGCTGGTTGAAGAGGGTGGTCAAGGATCCGACGTGGCCGGACCGATCGCTAAAGAAATACTCCAGGCATATTTTGAAAGAAATCAGTAGATTAAAACTTTTCAGAATAAATATTTTCCGGTAGAACTCCCCTATTAATCAAAAATAACCTTAATGATTCGACTGTTTGTCTTCCTCCGCAAACATAATAATCAAAATTTTCGATTTTTAGTTTTTGGTTTTCGTTTTGCCTAACTAAACAATTATCAATATGGCCTAGTTCAAAATATTTTTTATCATTTTCAGGAATCATATCTAGATTTTGTTCACGAGATAAACAAATTTTTGGATTAAATTTTTTCAATTCGTCAAGCAGATAGATATCTTTATAAGTTTTTAATCCCCAAAATAATGAGTAATTGCCAGCCGTTAACTGAGAATTGTCCAACATGCTTTTTATAGGGGCAATCCCCGTTCCTGTTGTTAAAAATACTTTTGGCCGGTTATTTTCATTTAAAACAAATATGCCGGCCGGTCCTTGAAAGATCATTTCGTTGCCGATCTCAAGATTCAATAGGTAGTTTGAGGCCAGCCCGCCGGGAATAATTTGAATTATTAATTCAATGCTATTTTTATCTGCCCCTGATGAAGCGATAGAATAAAGTCGGGAAATCGGACCTTTATCGGTTGGAATTTTAATCATTAGATATTGACCTGCCTTAAAACTAATTTCTTTTGGATCTATTAAGTCAAAGTGATAGAGATAAACATCAGTGGTTAGCTGGGTTTTTTGGGAAAGAATGGTTTTGTAAGTTAAAAGCATAAAATTTTCAATTTACAATTTACAATTTTCAATAAATTTTCATTTATTTAATTTTCAATTTAAAAATTGATTCATTGTAAATTCAATGAAAATTGAAAACTAAAAATTAAAAAAATATTAAAGCCTTGCCCTCTGATTTATTTCCGCTTCAACCAGTTCCTTTGGACGTCCATATTTTAAGCGGGAAAGCTGAATGATTGCTCGGGCAATCTTTTCATTGGCCCCTGATTTAAATTTTCTAATGTCTTTGGTCATATCAACAGAAAAAGGTGGCACCGGTTCATTATCGACTATTGTCTTCATATAGGCATGAAAGCGCTCAATGTTAATTAAATCGGATTCTCCAAAAACAGGCTGGTATTCTCTTTGCATATATGAGGCATCAGTTACTCCGACTCTAAAAGAAATCAAGGTTCCTACATTACCAAAAACGGCATTTTTCACCTCATCATCCATCTGTCCAATAAACTGATTGGCAACCGTTAGATTTAGATGATATTTTCTTGCTTCAGATAAAATCGTAGCAAAATCCGGAGTGGCAAAGTTCTGAAATTCATCTACATAAAGAAAAAAATCACGACGTTTATCTTCAGGTATTTCCTGGCGGCTCATAGCGGCAATCAATATTTTTGGAATCAAAACCAAACCTAAGAAGCTGGAATTTTCCTCCCCCAACTTTCCCTTTGACAAATTAATTAGAAGAATTTTTCCCTCATCCATTACTCGTCTAAAATCAAAGGCGGAATCAGATTGTCCAATAATATTTCTCATAGTTTTATTTGTAATAAAGCGGCCAAACTTGGAGACAATGTAATCTAAGACTTCTGATTTGTGAAAGTCTGATGTCTGGGCGATCTGGTCGGTCCAGTAACGCCTGACAATTGGATCTTGAACTTTAGGCAATAGTTCTTGAACATATTTAGGATCGGTTAAAACCCGAACCACTTCAACGAAAGTTGCTCCTTTTTCACTCATTACTGTCAACATGGCATTTCTGACCGCATGTTCAAAGCGGGGACCAATAATACCGGTCCGTTGAGGATCATAAAGTTTATACATCAGATTAATAATTGAGGTTGTAATAAAATGTTTTTGATCTTCGGTTTTCGCTTCTAGTAAGTTTAGTCCCATTGGCCGCTCAACATCGGACGGATCAAAATAAATCACATCTTCGGCCCGCTCAGGCGGAATATATTTAATAATCTCGTCGATCAGGTCGCC
>CAYQTP010000108.1:0-3054 GCA_964420475.1 uncultured Gammaproteobacteria bacterium | reverse complement strand
GGACAAAATACAAACAATCAAAACTGAAACAGAAGAACTCTTAAATAAAATGATTAGTAAGTTTGAGGTGGAAGTAACGGATGACGGGGGAATTTTTCAGGTCATTATCAAAACCGATGAAGAGGTTTCGACCGTGATCGGCCGCCACGGAGAAACGATCCGCGCCATTCAGAAAATATTGGAAGTGATTCTTTATAAAAAGTTCAATGAAAGGGTCGAGATACTTGTCAACGTCAATGATTTCCGGGAAAAACAAAAGGAAAGACTGGAAACAATGGCACGGGAGTATGCCGACCAAACCAGAGCAACGGGAACGGCCGGTTATATCCGCTCCCTTTCGTCATATGAAAGAAAATTAATCCACGAATTTGTCACCGAGAAATATCCGGATCTGACCACTTCCTCAGTCGGCGAAGGTAGAGACAGACAGCTGGTGATAGAAGTGAAGAAATAAATTTTTCTTTCTCCTTGTTTAGCTTACCTATAATTGATATATTCTTAATATGGGTCCTAATAATATATCTGAACAGCAGCCAAATAGAGAGTCGAATCAATCTGAGATGGATAGACTAGCTCAACAAACAGTACAAGAAATCTTGAACAAATTACATGCAATTGATGCATCGGAAGCTTCACCACAAGAAAAAGCTCGACAGAAATCTGAGATTACTTCTGATGTTTTAAACGAATATCGACAGACGCAAAGAACCTTGGAAAACTTAGGAGAAGCCGGAAAATCAGGTGAAGGAAATGAACAACAACAGAAAAATATTCAAAAAGAACGGCAAAATTTAAGACAGGCTTTAATAAAAATAACTACCTTAGCAGATAATGATGTACCTGTGACTGAAAATATCAAAGCTCAAAGAATTCTTAGGGAATTATCTAAAACACCCCCAACCGATACTGAAACCGTAGCAATTCAAGATGCTTTAGGAGAATATCTTTTAGGAGCTAGGGATATTATAGTATCTAAACAAGGTGAAACAAAGAGCGATTTTATAAAGCGACTTGATAATTTAACAAGTGACAATCAAATAGCGGCTATTAAAATAAAAAATGCTTTGGTCAATAGAGCGACTGATTTTGGAATGACTTCTGAAGAAATGTTCAAAAATTTTAGTCCTCCGGAACAGCAATTTCAAGAAAATTTGACACCAGAACAACAAACATATGGAGAAAGGGGCCAAAGAGGGGAGTCGCGTTTCGGTGGCGATGAGGGTCTTTATTCAACCAGGTTTACAGAAGAACAACTTAATTTGATCTCAACTTTTTATTCACCGGAAAGATTTGTTACCTATATGGAAAAGTTAAGGGACGGGGATGACAGTGCTGAGGGCAGACAATTAGAACATACTACGGCTGATGTTCAAAAAGACAAAGCAGAAATTGAGAAGCATATAAGAGATTATTATGAAAGCAAAAAAATTCCTTTATCGGAAAAAGATCTAAAAGATAAAGTAGAAGAACACTGGGGAGAACAAATGACAAAAGAAATGGACTGGAGAGTATCGGACGTCATTAACCAATTATTTTTGGAACTGCAGCAAAAATCACCCTATAAATTTTATGAGGAGATCATGCAGGAAGATATTTTTTATGGTCCTTCAGTGATACTAAGGAAAATTCAAGCGACAATTAATTCATTAATGACAAAAATAGACCAGATTGAGAGAAATAAAGATGATAAAGACCCTTTGTATAAAAGATTAAATAATCTTAAGCTATATCGTTATGAGGCCGAATCATATATTGATGAACGGGACGAGAAAGCATATCCGAGACTGCGTCCATTACCTCATGGTCAAATAATTAATACAAGAGATTTTATCCAACAAATAAATACAACAATTGATCACACGATTCATAAGGCCGAATACTTTCACAATTCCCGGGCAATATATGGTCATCCGGCCGGGGAGAAAGGTTTTTATAACCAGCTGGGCGGTTTTGCCGAATCCCTACATGGAACCGACATTGATGAAATCATGCTGCTGCCGGACGGTCAATATATAATGCAGGCATATCAGCTCTATGAAAAAATGCTTGAGGAAGATCTGGCATCTCTTGACTGGCGGCACCGACCAGATCAGATGACTAATGAGCTGGAGCGGGTGAACAGTAAGATAGAGCAGCAGGTATTTGATCAACTAAAGGCTTTTAATCCTGATCTGACAAAAGACAGATTAAGAAATATTGTTAATTCAGCAGTCGGAATCGGCAGGGGCATGTTTCTGACCGAGCCGGAGAAATTGGCTTATACCGATCCGGTTGATGCTGATGGGAACGGTATGATAGCGTCATATTCGACCAATGACGCCGCTTCTTTAAATGTCTTTAATCCACTTCAGACGGCTTTGAGATGGCAGGGAGAACACAACTGGAACATGATGTATTTTATGCCGGTTGAGGGCCAACCTGGAATTTGGGATCATAAGACCGCCTGGAAAAATATGGCTAAATATATGGATTCATTTATGATTGGCCATGGACAAGGATCAGGGAAGGAAAAACTTCCCGAAGTCTTTGCCGATGCGTTAATCGACATTAACAATGTCGGCGGTGCCAGTAAAAGGAGAGGCTGGAGAATGTCTTACAGCCTGGACGGTCATTACATCTTTGAGAAAGATGCCCAGGGGAATACTACCAATCAACTTAATGTTCTTTCCTCTTTTAAAGCGATGGAAGCGATCGGATACGAGGCACTTTTTAACTTCATTGATTCGCAGGTACCGGATCCAAATCGAACCGGAGATTTATTAAAAACTACAAAAGGACCTTTGGTAGATAAAAGAAATGAATGGTTTAAGTATATATATGAAAGATATTTTGATCAAAATAAAACATTCAATGAATATTTAACTGAACTAAGAAACAGAGGTGAAGAAAGCGCTTTAAAAAAAGCAATAAAAGGATCAACTAATAGCTGGGAAGAACAGGTGCAGCTGGAAACCTCAAAGTTATTTATGGACAATTTTATTGCCCATTATGTAGCGGAGAGATTTCCGACAAAATTTTTAAGAATCGACAGAAACAGATTTACGGAAAATGGAA
>CAYQTP010000107.1:0-3064 GCA_964420475.1 uncultured Gammaproteobacteria bacterium | reverse complement strand
TTCAGCCGCCGCCGAAATAGTTTATAGAATATTAACCGACTGGAATATTGCTCTTGATAAAAATATCTCAACGTCGCTTCTTTCAGGCATTGCCGGGGACACGGTCTTTTTTAAATATCCAAAAGATCCAAACGTGATATTTTCGATCGTCAATGAGTTAATGAAAAATGGAGCTGACTATAATTTATTGATCAGTAAATTCAGCGATGATTTAAATTTTGACTTTGTAAAACTACTTGGAGAATTTTTAAAGAACATGAAAAAAGAAAGAAAGTTTGTCTGGTCGGCGGTGTCATGTCAAGTGTATGAAAAATACGGCCGGCCGAAAGGGGTCAGAGAAACGGCAGCTGACAGTTTTTTTAGAAGTATTAAGAATATAAATTTTGGGGTTGCCTTACTTGAAGAAGAAAAAGGAAAAATAAATATGAGCTTCCGATCAAAACAGAACTTTGATGTCTCAAAAATCGCCGAGCAATTTGGCGGCGGCGGACACAAAAACGCGGCTGGGGCCACAGTTTATGGTTCTAAAGAAGAAATTATAAATAAGATTAAGAAAATAGTTTAGGAAAGGCTTTTGATAATTTTTTCCACTTCCCGGTCGGAAATTTCATGATATCTGCCCCGGTGGGGAAGAAGAGCGCCGGAAAAAGTCTTCGGGATATGCATCAGTTCATGGATCAAGGTTTTGATCTTATCACGATCGCTCATTTTATCAAAACGTTTAGCATTAACTTCAATAATATAATTTGGTTCAATACCACACACTTCATGAAATAATTTTGCCATTCCCCAGATCCTGGCAACCGCCCTGGTTTTTGCATCAAAACTGCGGATGCAGTGAATCTTATCCGGTTTTATATGGGTAAACTTCAGTTCTTTTACCAAAGTTCTAATCTGTCTTTTTACTTCCGGTGCAAGTTTATATTGCATAAGATAATATGATATCATTTTTACAATGAAGAAAATATTTTTTATTCTATTATTGTTAATTAGCTATTTATTTTTGGGTTCTTCAGTTAAGGCGGAACAGATCAATAGTTTTAATTCTCTTATTACTATCAACAAGGATGGTTCGATCAATGTTAAAGAGGTAATAACTTATGACTTTGGCGATCTGGAGAAACACGGCATCTACCGGGAAATTCCTTACGTAAAAACTAATCAAGATGGAAAAAAGTACCAGCTGGAATTTAAAAATTTTTCTGTTCAAGACGAAAATGGTAAAAATTATAAATTTACGACCTCATATGTCAATAAAAAAATTGTCAGATTGAAAATAGGTGACGGCAACCGTTTAATAACAGGAGTCCACGATTATATTATTTCTTATCAGGTCGCCGGGGCTTTAACCTATTTTTCCGACCATAATGAGCTTTATTGGAATGTGACAGGTAACGAATGGATCGTTCCAATTGCCAGCGCAACTGCTTCAATAGAACTGCCCCAAAAAGTTGAAATAAATAATATTAAAGTTAAATGTTTTACCGGAAGCACTGGGTCAACCACAGAAGATTGTGTCTCTCATGTTGATGATAATAAAGTTAATTTTGAAACAAATAAACAGCTGGACTCTTATCAGGGTTTAACTATTGTTATCAGTTTTCCAAAAAATATTGTCGCGGTTTTGGAACCAAAAGAATTTATCAGTTTTTCGGACAGTTTTATCGGCAAGTTGGTATCGGGACTCTTGGGACTGATTGGACTTATCTGGTATGTCGGTTTACCGCTTTTTATAGTTTTCAAATGGTTCAAATCCGGCCGCGACCCTCAGGGAACAGTGGGAACAACGGCTGCCTGGTTTGATCCACCCAAGACCGAGGATGGAAAAAGATTTTTGACTCCGGGCGAAGTTGGAACACTGGGAGACGAGACAGTTGATATGAAAGATATTTCCGCCACAATAGTTGATCTGGCCAGACGGGGTTATCTAATAATTGATGAACGGAAAAAAGGAGACTTTTATTTTATAAAAAATAAAGAATATAAAGATAAACCTGATTTACTACCTTATGAAGAAGCGTTATTGAATGCTTTTTTTACTTCAAAAGACGAAATCCGTATAAAAGATGAAAAAATCTACAATCAAATCGAGGCAGTTAAAAATAGTCTTTACAACGATGTCGTTAAGGAAAAGTTATTTCCCCATAATCCACAAACTTCTCGGATGATATATTATGTCATCGCAGGATTTGCTCTTTTTACCGGAAATTTGATCCTAGCAATTGTATCTTTTGTGTTTGGCAGGGCCATGCCGAGAAAAACCTTAAGCGGGGTGAACGCTTTTAATGTATCCAAATCTTTAAAAAATTTTTTGGTTTCACAGGAACGCCAGTTAAAATTCCAGGCCGACAGACAAATGATGTTTGAAAGATTATTACCGTATGCGATCGTTTTTGGAGTAGAGAAAATCTGGGCCAAGCGGTTCGAGTTGATTAATTTAAAGGAGCCAAACTGGTATCATGGTTATTCCTCGGCGCATTTCAGCAGCTATTTATTAGTCAACAGTTTAAATTCTTCATTCAGGTCGGTGAATACGGCGGCGACGCCGACCCGGTCTTCAAGTGGATTCTCTTCAGGATTTTCCGGCGGGTCTTCGGGCGGAGGCGGTGGAGGCGGAGGAGGAGGAAGCTGGTAAAAAAATGTGCTAAAATATATTCAAGCTCCTGTAGTTTAACGGATAGAATAGGGGTTTGCGGAACCTCTGATGGCAGTTCAATTCTGCCCGGGAGCACATAGGGGGTGTAGTTCAACGGTAGAATAGAGGTCTCCAAAACCTTTGATGAGGGTTCAATTCCTTCCACCCCTGCATGAAAATATATTTTTTGGGAACTAACGGCTGGTACACAACTCCAACAGGTAATACCCCTTGTATATTAATAGACAGCCGTGATTATTATGTTATCTTTGACGCGGGTAACGGGATCTATAAGATCGACCAGTATATAAAAGAGAATAAACCAATCTTTCTTTTTCTCAGCCATTTTCATATCGATCACGTTTCCGGGCTTCATATTTTGAATAAATTTAATTTTCAACAGGGGATCGACATATATTTTGCTAAAGG
>CAYQTP010000106.1:0-3088 GCA_964420475.1 uncultured Gammaproteobacteria bacterium | reverse complement strand
ATATTTGCCTTACCTTTTTTTGTATCCTCAAAGCACCATCCAGCTTGTTCAAGAAGTTTATTAATTTTTATTCGTGCCTTAGCTTCTTTATTCATAATAATTTGTGAATTTTTTTATTTTTTCATTGATTTTTACACGATCATAATTATAATCTGCGCGAGGAATTGAGAGAAGTTTTATTCCGACCTTATCAAAAATATTTTTAATAAACACATCTCTATTCCTCACTTTCTCATCAGTTACATGTGGATCACCATTCAATTCAATTACTATTTTTGGTAAAAGAGTTTTTTTGTCAAATAAAGTAAAGTCAACAAATTTTCGGTTAATTTCATTAAGATATATCCATTTGTTTGTAAATTCGTCCGGTATGTAAACAAGTTTATCCAATGTCAGTTGAGGAAAAATATAAAAATTATTCTTTACAACTTCTAGTTCGTTCAATAAATTAAAAAATTCTTTTTCAGAATCACTGAGTGTAAATTGATGTAACTTATAAGGAAGTCCTTCTTTCGCTAGTATATTTATTTGCCCTTCTTGATTTAAAATCTTTTTTCTTGCTAATAATGCGAAATATATTAATAAAGTTACCAACTCTATTACAAAAAACCAACCTAAAAAAGACATATCAATCATAATATCACTTTTGTCGTTTATAAACAACAAACTGGCCTTAAATTTGTTTTTTTTCTCAAGGTATATCGTCAGAATAATGGCCTAAAAATAGGCTAAAGTAGTGCTTTTGTAGGTTATAACCTACAATTTGAGGCTAAAAGGGAGAAAAGGGAAAAGGTTAAATGTTAAAGATTAATTTTTAAATAATTTTTAAATATTAAATTTTAAAATTGACGAAGAATTTTTTTACGGATGGGATTGATAGAAGATTCTTTTTTTTGCCTGTTGCTTCTTTATTTCTCTCGCCTTAGCAACTTCCTTTGCGGTTGAACTATAAGCAAATCCTTTGGTTTTTAATGGACGGTAATCCGGATCTCCGCCGCGGCTTTGATATGTTTCGTCCATGTTGACTCCCGATGTTGACGCTCCCCTTTTTCTTGCCGTAGTAAGCGATGGTTTTTGGGGCAAGTTTTGCCGGTGTAAAATTCATTAGACCGGTTTCTTCGTCAAGTGCAGCCGCTATCCTCACCTGTCTTTGCTGCGGAAAAGGAACATTCTCGCTTCTCCGATGAAGTTTAAAGTTGCGGGCAAACGGATCTCCGACTAGTTCTCCCTGAGCAACGACTGCCATGAATATATTCTAGCATTTTAAAGAAAATTTTTAAATATTAAAGGTTAAAGGTTAAATAAATTTTAAATATTAAACAGTTAAACAAAAAATAAGTATTATGCGAGAGACTTGACCATTTGGACCAGTGCTTTTCCAAGTCTTTCATTGGCCAACTTTCCCATCGCCTGCACTTCATCGTGTGAGGCGGGATGGGCGATCTTAAATTCCCAGGGATACCGGTACCTTAATTCTTCAACCGATAAATTTTTTAAAGGATTGTTGGATTTATTTTTATCAATTAATTCCACTGAATTGGTGACGACGGCAATTCCGGCGAACCGGCCGATATGGTCCAGTCCGCTGATAAATTCTTTCTCGTAGGAATAGGACATGCCGACCACCTGTCCGCCATTGATAGCTGTTTCATAAATTACCCCCGCGTCTTCAAAACTTGGTGTCGAGGGGCTGGTGACATAATGGACAAATGGAACTTTTACTCCCGGCTCATTGACGGCAGCGCTTTGTCTAAACAATTCCATCAGTTTTTCGTCGGCATCCTGCAAGCCAAAAAAGTTGCCTTTGCGGGCTTTAAAATTTCCCATATGGGGAGACGGATAGGCTTTGTTGACATCTGATGCGATCAGTCCGATCACCGGAAGAGATTCTTCATCAAAAGGTTGCGGTTGACCGTAGTTCATTGGATGGTTTATACCTCCGGCCGCGCAGGTTAAAATTACATTTTCAACGCCGACTTCGTTTAACATCGCCAGATAACCCGTTGCCAGCTCCATTCTTCCTAATCGCCCCCAGGCCGCAGTTTCCAAACCCTCTTCAGGTATTTCATAAGCATGAGTTCTTCCGTTGACAACAATTACTTTTTTTCCCTCCGGAGTAATTCCGGCGATTATTTCTTTTTTATGTCCCTCAACTTGACCGACTGGAAGACCAATATCTTCATATGGAATTACTTTTCTGTCTGCCAGCTGTAATGAGTCGACCACTGAAGATAAACCTGATCCGATCGTAATTGATATATCCGCCGGCCCCTCAAAAGGAAGCTCGCTTCTTAGAAAATCTGCTCCGGTTTTTATCCATTTTTGATATCCCTCGCTTCTTTGATCCGGAACGGTAATTCTCTCTATTTTTACTTCTTTAGCCATATGAGAGCATATTCTAGCACTTTAAAAGAAAATATCAAATATTAATAGAGTATAATAGCGGTATAAAATGAGTAAAGAAAATAAAGTTGGGATCCAAAATGAGCTGGGAATCCGCGTTCCCTTGGGACGTACTCTCATTATGTCTACTTTCACCGTCTCTCACGATAATCCAAAAGGAGAAAATCCGAATATTGATCTGACGGCAAAAAAATGGGCGGTCTGGTTGACGAGTCAGGAAATAGAGATAGACGATAAAAAATATAATTTTATCATCGGACCCGATGGCTTGAGATCGCCGGTTGCCGTCCATTGGGCTGATCCCTTTCCGGAGATATATATTTTAAAGGATTATAAAATGGTTAAGGTGGAAACGGATGTTCTTGGAACGGATCATACTAATTACCAATCCGGCCACCGGGTGTCATCGGTTACCAAAAGATATCCGGGAATACAGGTGGAAAACTATACGATCATTCAGTTACCGCCTGAGGATCAGGGAAGGGAGTTGGAAAGCGCTAAGGTTTATTTCAGCACCGGTCCGAGACCAACCTTAATCAGCGGTATGAAGAATCGGGGTTTTGGTAACAGACTCGCAACTTCGCTCTGGGCGCTCCGCCTGACCCAGATGGGACATCCCGATCTTCCTTATGCCAGAGAACTACATTTGGGCTGAATTAATTATTCCAATTTTTCTGCATTCCGG
>CAYQTP010000105.1:0-3118 GCA_964420475.1 uncultured Gammaproteobacteria bacterium | reverse complement strand
AAAAAACAACGATCCGGCCGGAGCCTTTTGATCAGGCAGTAAAATACAGTATAGAAAAGCATCTGGTCAAAAAAGACTCCCGTTTTAATGTAGTGATGATTGCCGATCCAAATGCGATTGTCGGTTTTGAATACCGTTATTTTTTTCAAAAATACGGTTTTGTTCCTTTGTCTGAATTTGAGTATTCCAGGTCTGATGAGCTATTAATTTTCACCCGAAAAAGCGATCTTGATCCGTCAACATTAAACAGCTGGGAGATAGAACAGTTCGGGAAACAGTATTTATTGAAAACTGCAAAGTATAAAGCCGGGAAGACCTACATTTTCAAAGCAGAAAAAAAATAAATCTTTTTAACCACCTCTACCATCATGCCCTATTCTTCTTTCCATCACCTTTCTTATTTGTTGTTCTTGTTGAAGGGCTCTTGCCCTTGCTTCTTCAGGAGTGAAATAATGACCCAAGATTGGAACAAGTCTTAGTACCGCAGCGGCATATTGATAAAGAGGTTTTTCTTGTACTCCTGCTGTCTTCTTTAGATCTTCCATAGAATCCTTAATGACATCATTTTAAGCAAATAATAATAATTATTCAAGCCGATCTTAACATGTTATGATAATAACCCCAGTCCGATAATCCCAATAATAATAAGATATATGGCAATCAGATAGTTAAGAAATTTTGGGAATACCAGGATCAATATACCAAATACCAATGATGCAAATGGACTTAAATTGGAAAAGGAAATACTCATGTTTTTTTCACCTCCTTTCTATTTATATTTTTTCAATTTTATTGATTACCTTTTTTGCATCATGCGGCCGATATAAATAACGACAACCGCACCAATTACAGCAACAACAAGGCTGTAAACGTTAAATCCCGTAACTCCTGGTTGGCCTAATAACCCCATAAGGAAACCGCCAACTACAGCTCCAATTACACCCATAATAATATCCATAAGTGTGCCTTGATTGGAATTGGTCTTCATGATCATCGAGGCAATCCATCCCGCCAGTGCTCCAAAGATTATCCAAAGTACAATACCCATAGCTTGCTCACCTCCTTTTCAATTAATAGACTTTAGTTTCCTGATATATTTTATTTCGTTTGCTGCACATTTACGTCAATTTTGCTCGGTATATTTATCTGCGGGGTTCCAAACTGCATATTTTTAATTGCCGGAAGCCCGTACATAAAAAATAAATATCCAGCAACAATCAGGATAATCAGACCAATAATCATTCCTATACCTCCGTTTGAATCATTTGAGGACGGCGGATTATTTACTATCGTTGTCATATATTTTTCACCTCCTTTACTTAACTCTTAACAAGTATTATTGATTATCAACATTTTGCTCCACTTCTTCCGGATTGGTTGGCTTTATTAGTTGAAAAAGGGCAACGAGCCCATAGGCCAGAATGGCATAAACCGCCATTGCAATTAGAGTTGACCATTCAAAAACCATTTCTGAAATTCCTGTTATTCCCAGTATTCCCGCAAAAGGCAAAGCGAAGGGGCTGCTGACCGAATAGATAAAACTGGTAAACCCGCTTTGGACATTTGCGCCAAGAAGTTTAAGTAAAACCCTAAATCCAAGAAGCACTTCAATAACACCCAAAAGGTACCAAATGACCTGATAGCTGCGAAAGATTGCTTTTTTTGCCTGGTATTCTTTTTGCGGAGATCCGGTTCCGACCTGTGGAATTACGACTCTCGTTTTCTTGACAACCTGTTGAGAGGTGGGAGCAGAAACGGTTGTTTCTTCTAAAGTCTGTGTGTTTTGTTCCGCCACATTTCCTCACCTCCTTTTGTTTTATATAATTGATTCAACTTTCTAAGTATAGTATAACTCTCACAGTACTTGTCAAATATAAATTTTGTGGGTATACTGTTTTTAATGTTTACACTTATTATATTTTTAGTAATCGGTTTAATAATAGCCTATTTGGCAATAAGTAATTCCATGTTGGTGACGTTAAATTTTGGACCATATGTATTTCCTGGTATTCCTCTTTTTTATATTATTGTTGGCTCTCTTTTAATCGGATTGGGTTTGTCTTATTTTGTTGCTCTTATCCGTTCAATTTCTACCGGTTTTACCATGCGCAAAAAGGATAAAAAAATTAAAGAAACAAGAAGTGAAATTGTTGATCTGACCAAGCGAATTCACCAACTGGAGTTGGAAAATGAAAAACTCAAAAATAAATCCACTATCGTTGAACCTCAAGACAAAAACGCGTTATGAAATCATTTCTTGCAAAAGTGTGGAGATTGTTAAACCTGCCAAAAGGTATTCAGTTGTTTTTTATGCGCTTCTTTCAAAGTCAATTTCTAGTTGGAGTGACGGGAGTTATTTTTAATGAGAAACAGGAAATATTACTTTTCAAACATACTTATAGACAGCATTCATGGAGCCTTCCCGGCGGTTATTTAAAATCCGGTGAGCATCCGGCTGAAGCGCTTGAGCGGGAAATTAAAGAAGAGTCCAATCTTGTCGTCAGTGTTGACGAGTCACTTAAGACCCGTACTGATCGCACCGGTTCACGGTTGGACATGTGTTATATCGGAGTATTTATTGGCGGCGATTTTATTCCAAGTCAAGAAGTATCGGAGTATGGTTTTTATTCACAAGACAAAATGCCTTTACTTCGAAGCAATCAGGTTTTTTTAATAGAAAAAGCTTTGCAGCAAAAAGGATTTAAAAACAAATCATAAAATCTGAAAAAAATTTGTTCTTTTCTTTCTTCCTAGTGAGACTACTTATGAAAAAATTCCGGTAAAAAGCAAAATGAGCATGAGGATGGTTATAAAGGCAAAGACAACTATCGTCTGGAGAAAGAGTTGAATTGCTTGTTTTTTCTTTCCGTCAAAATATAACTGAGCCGGCTGATAGCAAAAGATATATCCCATTACTGCGGCAGAGAGAGTAAAGAGAGAAATGAAGGCAGTCGGTGCAATAAAATAATCTGGATGGGACATTATTTTTGTCCCAAAGTACATTATCGCTGCAACTAAAATTATGTAAGCCGAAGCACCTAATCCGTTGATAATTGGATTTTTACTCATAACCAAGATTAGTATAATCTTTTGAGTTTAAGTTGACAAGTTCGTTTTC
>CAYQTP010000104.1:2414-3121 GCA_964420475.1 uncultured Gammaproteobacteria bacterium | reverse complement strand
GCGGAGAGGGGGGGATTCGAACCCCCGAAGACCTTTCAGCCTTATACGCTTTCCAAGCGTACGCATTCGGCCACTCTGCCACCTCTCCAGTTAAATTTATCAATGAAATTATATCATTAAACTATGGTGTCTAATAATCAAATAGGGGACTATCAATAATAAAATTATTTGCAATTTTAATTCGAATAAATTATTATATTTTTCATTTTAAATATAAATTATTTGCATTTATGAAGATATTGATTTATCATATTTTGTATGAACCAGTTGAAAACTTTTTTTTACTCTCTAAAAAGGTCTCTTTTTGAACCGAAGTATTATAAAGACATTGCCAAAGTAAAATTTTGGTTCTCTTTCAAGTATCTTTGGTTTTTGCTTTTTATTTTGACTATTTTTAAAGGGATTTTTCTCGGCGGACAGTACCTGAAAAGCCGCCCCCAAATCCAGCCGGGAGTAAACAGATTTTTTACCTATGCCGAAAATTTTTATCCGAAAGGACTTGAATTAAAAATTATAAACGGACAACTTACAACTAACGTCAAAGAACCGTATATATTTGATCTGGAAAAAAACAAGCAGCCAGCTGATCAGCGCCATCTGTTGATCATCGACACACAAGGATCCATAGAAAATTATCCCAAATATAATACTTACATCTTAGCGACTAAAAACGCTGTCGTCTATCCGTCAGAGTCTAAAAATAACCG
>CAYQTP010000104.1:0-2392 GCA_964420475.1 uncultured Gammaproteobacteria bacterium | reverse complement strand
AACTTCGGTATTTTATTTCCGCGATCTAAAGCAGAATCTCACCTTAAATAAAAATATTTATGATAAATTCCTAAGTGTCGCCCGGCCCTATGTTCCTAGGATTCCTTTCTTCGTCGACTATATCATTTTAATATTTTTATTTTTATTCCTTATTTTTGGCTCCTTATTCTGGACTGGTGGAGTTATGTTTGGGTTGCTGTTTTTGACTTTTTTCGTTTGGATCGTGAATCTGATTTTTAAGAAAAAATATAGCTATGGATCTCTATTCAAAATGGGAATGCACGCGGTCACCTGGCCGATATTAATAAGTGAAGCAGTTAAATACTTAAAGCTTCCATTTTCAGGTTTTTATGCCCCTATATATTTAGTTTTGATGCTGATAGTCTTATTTTCATCCGAAAAGTAAATTATTCAAAGCCTACTCTTATTAAGCAATAAGCCTTATTTGACACATAATCGATCACTTTCAATCTTATTATCTTATAGTTTTGAGTTATCCACAAATTATTAATAAAAATTAAAGTCTTATAGTTTATTTTTTACTAAGAAAGGGGTTAAATTTTGATATAATTGGATAAGTTGAGCCGGGGTGGCGAAACTGGCAGACGCGCAGGTTTTAGGAACCTGTTCCCGTAAGGGATTGGGGGTTCAAGTCCTCTCCCCGGCACTAAAATTTGAGTAAAAGATAATATGAACTTAAAAAAAGAATTAATTATCGGAGCAATCGGATCTGTTCTTGCTGTTCTTTTAACTTTTTTTTATATTAATCAATATCAAAAACAGAAAGAACAGTTTAAAAAAATTTCTCAAAATGAAACAGCTGTTCAGGCATCCAAAACATCAGATATATCCTTGACCATTGAGGAAATTGCCAAACATAATGCAGCCAATGATTGCTGGATAATTATTCAAGGGTCAGTTTATAATGTGACAAACTATTTGATTCTTCATCCCGGAGGGAGCGATAGGATTGTTCCTTTTTGCGGTCAAGATGCCACAGATGCCTTTGCTGCAAAAGGCGGAAAAGGAACTCATTCTGCGCAGGCTGATTTAGATTTAAGCAAATTAAAGTTAGGCCAACTAAATGAAGCTGTCAATATCACAGATACTAATAATCAAATTCAAAATAATGTAAACTTAATTAACATTTCGGGGAGAGCAGAAGAAAGGGAAAGAGAAGATGATGACTAATTTATATTTGTTTTCTAAAAAAATTCATAGAATTTTAGTTTTAATAATTTTCGTTATTGGTATTTTAATGGGGATAACAGGAATATTTTTAAAATATTCGTTTATTGCTGCTAAATTTACATTTATGGACCTAGGGCTAATGAGATATATTCATAATAATCTCAGTCCCTATTTTTTTATTGTTTTTTTGGGAATGCTTATTACCGGCCTTGTCATGTATATCTTCCCTTTAACCCGTAATAAATAACCTTTTGTGATAAAATATTCAAATGAATATTTCCATTTGGTCTTATTCCTTAATAAGTGTTGTTTTTGTCAGTCTTATTTCGCTTGTTGGTCTGTTTACCTTGTCAATTAAGGAAGAAAAACTCAAAAATATTTTAATATACTCGATTAGTTTTTCAGCTGGAGCCTTATTTGGTGATGTGTTTTTCCACCTTTTGCCGGAAATTATAGAAGAAAATGGCTTGACAGTTCAGATTTCAGCCTTTGCCCTTATGGGAATTGTTTTCTCTCTATTTATTGAAAAAATTATCCATTGGCGACATTGCCACATGCCTATCAATAAAACCCATGTTCACCGTTTTGCTTATATGAATTTATTTGGTGATACTATCCATAATTTTATTGATGGATTAATTATTGGTACAGCTTATCTTATAAGTATTCCGGTCGGTTTTGCAACGACGCTCGCAGTGATTTTTCATGAAATTCCCCAGGAAATTGGTGATTTTGGAATCTTGATCCATGCCGGCATCAAGAGAAAAAGAGCTCTATTATATAATTTTCTTACGGCATCAACCGCAATATTAGGTTCTATCATTGCCATACTTCTTTCTTCAAAAATTGTGGGGGCAACAACGATGCTTTCAGCTTTTGCGGCCGGTAGTTTTATTTATATTGCTGGATCAGACTTAATTCCTGAACTTCATAAAGAAACCAAGCTAAAAATAAGCGCTGTCCAGATTTTTACTTTTATTTTGGGAATCGCTATTATGTATGGGCTGTTATTTGTAGGATGAAACATTAAAAATTAATATTTAATCTTTAACATTTTATAATCTTATGAATAAGAACACATTAATAATTACAATTGTTTCTATCCTTGGAATTTTTTTGTTTCTCTTTGGTGCCTATAAATTAATCAACCAGCCTGTCCAGACGGACTTTCCGCAAACCAGACAATTGAAAACCGATGATC
>CAYQTP010000103.1:0-3153 GCA_964420475.1 uncultured Gammaproteobacteria bacterium | reverse complement strand
CAAACTTTTTATTTAATTTTATTTATAATTTTTATTATAAAAATATTCCAGGAATGGTTTTTACATATTGCCGATCTTTCTATCCGTGAAGATTTTTTAAAAATAAAAAAACGAAGTTGGAGAAAATAATCTATCTATTTTTTAAATGAGGCTTTTAAAAATCCCGAAACGTTCTTCAACCTTTCCAAAATAAATCTGATGTTAAATTTAAATTTTTCTTTGTGTTTAAAATAAAGACGCCACCAGTTGATCATATCCTGGCGGGCTTTAAAATTACCCATCGTTTTTGATGTAGTCATGTGATTATGAAGAACTTTAATATTATCCGCTATTCCCATTTTATATCCGGCTTTTTTAAAGCGAAGAAAAAAATCTACGTCTTCAAGATAGGCAAAAAAACTCTCATCAAAGCCATTCAATTTTTTAAAGACTGATGTTTTTACCAGTAAACAGGCCGCCGTCAATCCATCAATGTCTGCTGATTCAACTGATTTAACCAATTCAACCTTGCCAATTGGTAATATTCTATATCCATAATTTTCAGTTTCTCCCTTAGAGTTAACCAAGACAGGGGACACCGCATCTAATCTGTTCTTTTCGGCAAATTCGATCAATTGATCTATCGATCCGTTATCATAAAATTCAATGTCGTCATTTAAGATCAAAGTCCACTTCGTATTATCACTTTTAACTCCTTTATTAACTCCTCCGGCAAAACCGAGATTTTTCTTTTTATTGTCAATAATAATTATTTTGTACGGTTTGTTTTTAAAATAAGACAATAAATTTTTTAAGCCGGTGATATTGTTTAAAGTAGGAATTACTACCGATAAATTTACCTTCATGATAACTTATTTTAACACAACTTTCTCCCAGGGAAATATGTCCCTGCCGAAATGTCCGTAGGCAGCTGTTTTTAAATATATCGGTCTTCTTAAATTTAATCCTTTGATTATCCCTTTAAGGGAAGTGTCTAATAGTTTGTTGGTAAAACCTTTTATTACTTTTGATGATTTTTTTTCTGTTCCAAATGTTTCCACTTCCTGCATAACCGGTTTTTTAGCTCCGATAAAATAAGCCAGCCTGATTTCACACCGGTCGGCTAATTTGTTCGCAACTATATTTTTTGCCAGGAACCGGGCAGCATAAGCAGCTGACCTGTCAACCTTGGTCGGGTCCTTTCCGGAAAAAGCCCCGCCTCCCACTCTCGACATTCCTCCATAAGTATCAACAATTATTTTTCGCCCGGTCACCCCTGTATCTGATGCCGGTCCGCCGATATGCCAAATTCCGGTGCCATTAATAATTAATTGATTACGTTTGATCCTATGGCCATATTCTTTTAAAATCGGGGATACTAACAAATTGAATAAATCTTCTTTTACCTGGGCTAACCTTGTCTTTTCATCATGCGGTACTGCCAGAACAACCATTTCTATAGTTTTAGGTATTTCTTTTTCATAACCAACCGTCACCTGTGTTTTACCATCCGGTCTGAGGTAGGGGAGTCGTTTCGATTCCCGGAGACTGTCAATTCCCATCGCAAACCGATGTGCCAGCATGATGGGAAGCGGCATAAATTCTTTAGTTTCGTCACTTGCGTAGCCAAACATCATTCCCTGATCTCCTGCTCCTAGATTATCAACACCAACCGCAATTTCCGGAGACTGAGTGTGGATTTTAACAACAATTTCTGATCTATCGGAGAAATTTAATATTGGAATTGTATAGCCCAGATTTCTTACTGCATTTTTAGCAATTTTTTTATAGTTCAGATTCGCTTTTGTAGTAACTTCTCCGGCCATTGCCAAAAAATTTTTTGTCACCATGGTTTCGACAGCCACTCTTGAATACCTATCAGTTTTATATGCTTCGTCTAAAACCGCGTCTGAAACTTGATCACAAATTTTGTCCGGATGTCCGGCACAAACAGATTCTGAAGTAAAAGTATGCATATATTTTTTCCCGCTCACGCGGGACATATCGATTCTAGCTTTACCACCCTGCACGAATCGGCTTGCCCTGAGAGAGCGAAGCGATCCGAAGGGTTGGTGAATAGCATAATGGGCTAGATCCCAAGCTATTTCTCTTAATATTTTTCTTAAGTTCCTTCCTGCCAACTATTTAAATATTTTTTCTGTTCCTTGGTTAATTTGTCAATATTAACACCTTCTGATTTTAATTTCAAGCGGGCAATTTCCTTATCTAATTCTTGGGGAAGTGTATAAACTTGATTTTTAAACGTTCCCTTATTTTTCCAAAGATATTCAGCGCCGATGGCTTGACCGGCAAAACTCATGTCCATCACCGATGCGGGATGACCTTCGGCTGCCGCCAGATTAACCAATCTGCCATCAGCCAATAGATAAATTTTTTTTGCTCCAAAATCATATTCTGTTACCATTGGGCGTACCTGTTTAATTTTTTTGGCCAATTTTTTTAAAGCTATTTTATTAATTTCGACATCAAAATGACCGGCATTAGCTAAAATTATTCCCGGTTTTGCAGCCCGAAGATGCTTTTCATCAATCACATATTTATCACCGGTCGTCGACAAAACAATATCCGCCTGCTTGATCGCTTCCAGCAAGGTCATTACTAAAAATCCATCCATCAGAGCTTCAAGAGCTTTGACCGGATCCACTTCACAGACAATTACCTGACTGCCCATACCTTTGGCTCTCATCGCCACCCCCCGTCCGCACCAGCCGTATCCGCAAACGACAAATTTTTTTCCGGCAAGAAGAATGTTGGTTGCCCGGATAATTCCGTCAATACTTGACTGACCTGTCCCATAACGGTTATCAAAAAGATGTTTTGTCAGATTATCATTGACCGCGAGTACCGGAATCTTTAAAGCCCTATCTCTTTCCATCGCCCGAAGTCTAATTATTCCTGTCGTTGTCTCCTCAGAAGAACCGATAACATTTTTTAATAGATCAGTTCTTTTGCCATGCATTAAACCAACTAGGTCAGCCCCGTCGTCCATGGTTAAATTAGGTTTTTCATCAAGAACAAGATTCAGGTGAGAATAATAACTTTTATTATCTTCACCTTTGATGGCAAAAACCGGAATAGAATAATCTTTGACAAGGGAAGCGGCAACCGCATCATTAGTTGATAGGGGATTTGATGCACAAAGAAAAACTTTTG
>CAYQTP010000102.1:0-3229 GCA_964420475.1 uncultured Gammaproteobacteria bacterium | reverse complement strand
TACCTATATGGAAAAAATTGCCGTTGGTCCGCTAGGTAAAGGGGCATTTAATCTTGAAGCCTCAGTTAAAACAAATATAGAAAAAACGGCTAAGGCCCTTAACAAAAAAGTTGAAGATATCACGGTTGTTATTTTAGATAGAGAGAGACATGTTGATTTGATTTCCTCTGTCCGCGATGCAGGTGCCCGGGTAAGGCTTATCACCGATGGCGATGTTGCCGCCGGTATTGCAACTTGTTTTCCCGAAAGCGGAATAGATTTATTAATGGGAACCGGCGGATCAACAGAGGCGGTATTGGCGGCGGTTCCGATAAAAATTTTGGGTGGAGAAATTTTGTCCCGGTTTAAACCTAAAAAAGAAGCTGATTTTTCTAAGATAAAAGCCGCCGGTGTTAAAAATTTAAATAAAATTTTTACCGCTGAGGATCTGGCAAAAGGAAAGCAATTAACATTCACTGCTACCGGTGTCATTGACGGCCCCCTTCTTAACGGAGTTATTTTTAATAAGGATAGAATTATTACTCACTCTCTTGTTATCCGTGGCACATCGGGTACGATTAGATATATGACCACCCATCACCATTATTATAAATAAATAATAAATATGAAAAAACTAAAGGTTGGTTTAAACGGGTTCGGAAGAATCGGTCGGGCTTTTACTAGAATTGCTTTAACACGGAATAATTTTGATATCGTGGCAATCAATACGAGAAAAACTCCAACCCCCATGATGGCTTATCTTCTTGCTTATGATTCGGTTTACCGAAAATTTGGAAAGGAAGTCAAGGATGAATCCGATGGAATTTCCGTTGACGGTAAAAAGATGTTAACACTACTTAACGACAAGCCCGAAAATATTCCTTGGGATAAATATGGTGTTGATGTCGTAGTTGATGCTACAGGTGATTTTACAAAAAAGGTTGATTTGGAAAAACATTTAAAAGGTTCTGTGAAAAAAATTATCTTAACCGCCCCGGCAAAAGACGAGGTAACGCCGTTCGTCGTTCTTGGAGTTAATGATGATAAATTTGATTTCAAAAAGGAAACCGTTATATCAAATGCCTCCTGCACAACAAATTGTTCGGCTCCGATGTTTAAAATAATCAATGATAATTTTAAAGTTATTTCCGGATTTTTAACTACTGTTCATGCAGTTACCATAAGTCAAAAATTACTTGATGATGCCGGGAAAAAAGAAAGCATATCAAGAGCGGCTTTTATGAATATTGTTCCTTCGACAACCGGGGCGGCAAAAGCGGTTGTCCGTGTCATTCCCGAATTAAAAGGAAAAGTAGATGGTATGTCTCTCCGGGTCCCGGTAGCTACCGGTTCTATTACCGATATATCTGTTATAGTAGAAAAACCAACCACCGTCGAAGAAGTCAATAAAAAATTCAAAGAAGCATCGGTTGGCGCAATGAAGGGAATTTTAGACTATGAAGATAAAATCTTAGTCTCTTCGGATTATATCGGATCACCTTATTCTTGTATTTATGACGCCAATTATACAAAAGTTATCAACGGAAATTTAGTAAAAATCTTTGGCTGGTATGATAATGAATGGGGGTATTCCACAAGAATCGTTGATCTTGTTGAACGGCTAGCTCAATATGTCTAAAATAATCTACATTGACGAAGTTGAAATAAAAAATAAAACGATTCTTTTAAGAGTTGATTTTAACGTTTCGTTAAATCCCGACTATACTATCTCAAATAGTGCAAGAATCAAACAGTCGCTTCCGACAATCAACTATCTTTTAAAAAATAATAATCGCTTAATAATAGTCTCTCATTTGGGACGGCCAAAAGGAATTGATAAAAAATTTTCCCTAAAAATTGTGGCTGATAAATTGAAAGAGTATTTACCTAATATTGATATGTCCATAGCCGATAATATTGAATCGGTTAAAGAAAAAAAAGAAAAAATAATAATATTAGAAAATATCCGGTTTTTTCCAAAAGAAAAAGATTATTCCACAATTTTTGCCAAACAATTGGCATCTTTAGCTGACGTTTATGTCAATGATGCTTTTGGAGTCTGTCACCGTTCGGATACTTCGGTTATCGGACCGCCAAAATTTATCCCTTCATATGGAGGACTTCTTCTAAAAAAAGAGTTGAAAATGATATCTTTGGTTACTGATAAACCTAAAAAACCGATTGTAGCGATTATCGGGGGCGCTAAGGTATCAACAAAAATAGGAATAATAAACAAACTGGTAAAGTCCGTTGACTACCTAATTATAGGAGGAGGATTGGCAAATACATTTGCCTGTGCCCAAGGATATGAGGTTGGCGCCAGCTTTTGCGAATACGAGGCGGTTCAACAGGCAAGAAAGCTTCTTTCTCTATCAAAAGAAAACCGGGCTTTGATCGTTTTACCGGTTGACGCGGTTGTGGCAACTACAAAAGAGGACCGGGAAAGCGAAGTGGCAAAAATTAATAATATACCTCCGGCAAAATCAATTTTTGATATCGGTCCGGAGACCAAAGCTCAAATCGGCTGTATCATTGCCAAAGCAAAAACAATTATCTGGAACGGTCCGGTCGGCTATTTTGAAAATCCCACCTTTAAAAGAGGAACTGATTTTATTTATTATTCAATCACTCATAATAATGAAGCGGTATCAATTGTCGGCGGAGGTGATACTTTAGCCGCCATATCAAAAAAGGAATATCTTGATAAGATTACCCATATCTCAACCGGCGGCGGCGCTATGCTTGAATTTATTGAAAAAGGAACTCTGCCTGGAATTGAAGCGCTTAAGAGATAAATACTATTTAATGATCTCAATTACCTTATTGACTGCTTTTGACGAATCAATAGTAACGGTTTCTTTACTTTTTTCAATTGAAGGCAAAAAAACTTTCCCCACTACCATATTCTCATCCAGCCAATAAATATCCAAATCCAGATAGGTATTTTTGTTCCAGAAACGTCTTTCTCTTTTATCGGAAAAAATAAAAATCATTCCGTCAAAATCGACCGGTTTTTTATAAAACATCAACCCTCTCTCCCATTGCTCTTGATTATCGGCCGTCAACAAGCAATAGTTTTTAGAATTAATTTGATAAATTTTTGCTTTACTGTTTTTGCAGGGATTTCTTTTAAAGAAAAAAAGTAAAGTTAAAAAAAATATAAAAACGAACAAAATTAAGAAGGTTTTTTTCATTAAGTCGGAGCGGCGGGACTTGAACTCGCGGCCTCAGCGTCCCAAACGCTGCGCTC
>CAYQTP010000101.1:0-3249 GCA_964420475.1 uncultured Gammaproteobacteria bacterium | reverse complement strand
ATTTTAAAAGAAACATCGGATAATGCGATTGTTTCGACTTCTCCGACTTTATAAATCTTTGAAAGTTTTGATACTTTTATCATATTATCTTCCTTCGATTTTTACGTTATTTCCTCCGGTTCTACCGCCAAAACCTCCAAAAACAGACTGGGTTTGTGTAGAGCTTTTTGTTGTCGCCGTAGTAGTTGAAGTAATAACAACATCTCCTTCTTTTAATCCTGAGGTAATTTCAGTCTGATTATCTGATGATAGGCCAATTTCAATATTCTGATTAACGGGTTTTCCATTTTCAAATAATTGTACATAATTATTTCCATTATCATCACTTTTAACTGCTGACGAAGATACAAGCAGAACATCATTTTTTGTATTAGTAATAATACTGGCCGTAATTCCCATATTAGGTAAAATTGCATTTGATTTTGTATCAAGAAGAATAACCGTTGGATAGTTTGTAACCCCTGTTGAAACAGATCCGACCGTATCAATAGAAATAACTTTTCCAGTATATGTTTTATCAGAAAAAGCATCAAAAATAATAGTTGCCTTATCCCCAATAGTAACTTTTGGAACATCTATTTCTGTCAGATTCATTGATAAAGTGGGCAAAGCATCTTTTTTAATATTGGCAATTTTATTGGTGGTTGCCGCGGTATTACTACTTGATTGAGAATTAATTACCGAGCCAATTTGCAGAGATAATCCTGAAACTGTTCCTGAGATTGGGGCGTAGATAATCGGCGATGCTTGTTGATATGAATACCAAGCTGAATTAAGTATTGATTGAGCTTGTTCGATCGCTTTTTGTTGAGCTTTATATTTTGCCTCAGTTAATAGCCAATTATCTTCAGAAATTCTATATGTTGTTTGGGATTCTCTTTCTGGAGTATTTGGCGTGCCATCACTATTTTGATATTGAGAGCTCGTTGCCAAGTCAAAATAACTCTGCCATTTTGTAAATAAATCCGCCTGAACCGAATAAAGATTATCCTTGGCGGTTTGGAGGGAATTTTTAGCTGATAGGTAGGAAGCCCAGGCCTGGGATGATTTCTGCTGACCTTCAAGATCTAGCTCAAGTTCAGCGATTTTATCTCCGGTTTTAACAATATCGCCATCTTTAACATAAATATTTTTTACAACCCCAGTTGCCTCGGTTGTTATATTACTGCTATTGGTTGATGCCACTGATCCTGATCCCGATACGGTCACAATTAAATTACCTTTTGCAACTTTTTCGGTTTGATAAGTAACTTTGCTGTTTTTATTTAAAAATAATTTTGAAACAGTGAAATATCCAACCGCTAAAATCACAATAAACAAAATAATTTTTTTTACCAAACTAAGCTGATTAAAAAAACGTTTTAGCTTTTGCATGAATCAGTTTATAAAAAAAGGGCTGAAATTTAACTGAAGATTGGTAGGCCGATCTTTATAGTCGTTCCCTTCTTCAATTTACTTTCTATTTTTATTGAACCTTTGTGTTGTTCTACTATTTTTTTAGCAATTGATAAACCCAACCCATAACCATCGGCACCTTTTTTAGATCTGGCTTTATCAGACCGATAAAATCTATCAAATAAATGAGGGATATCTTTTTTGTCGATACCTATACCGTGGTCTTCAATTAAGATAAAGACTGTATGATTCGTTTTTTTTGTAATTATATTAATAACCGATTTTTCTTTGCTATATTTAATTGCATTATCCAATAATGTTACAAAAAGATCAACCAATCCGTATTTATTACCTTTAATATTAATGTCAATAGTCGAGTTTTTTAAATTGATGTTTTTATTTTTTGCCAAAGATTCAATTTTTTTAATGGATTCATTAATTACCTGTTTTAAAGAAACTACTTCATAATTTATATTTTGTTGAGGTTTCTCATACTGTGATAGTTGCAAAAGTGAATCAGAAAGTCTTTGCAAATCATTGACATCTTTAATGCTTTCACCCATAGTTTTTTTAGCGTTTTCTATTGTCAGATTTTTGTCACGAAGGTTTACCTCTAGAGAACTTTTTAAAGCTGTTAAAGGGGTTCTAAATTCGTGTGAGGCGTCGGAAATAAAACGATTTTGCTCCTCTACCATTTTTTGGATCGGGCTTAAGGTCTTCCCCGCTAAAAAATATCCCAAGGTGCCGGATGCCAATAAAATAAATGTGTTAATAATTCCTAAACCAAGTATCACTCTTTGCTGAATTTCGGTGATCAGGTCTTCGTCGGTAAAATAAGGTTGCATCGGATTTAATGGTAGTATTCTTTCGATTCTTAATCTCTGCATTTTTGAAAATCGATGCACCTCGTTCATTAAGCCCTGGTAAATTACCAAACTAAAAGTAATGCTGACAAACGTGATAATCAATAAATACCAAGCTGTTAATTTTAATCGTGCATTTTTAAACATATTATTTTCCTATTTTGTAGCCAAAGCCCCGGATCGTTTGAATTAAGGGTTTTTTATTAATAAACGGTTTATCAATTTTATTTCTCAGATTTTTTATATAAACCTCAACTGTATTTGGAAGAATATCGGCATCGTAGTCCCAAACGTGGGCAATAATCTGATCCTTAGCGACAATTGTATTCTTATGGGTAATTAAATATTCAAACAGAGAAAATTCTTTGCTGGAAAGTTTAATTGTTTTCTTTCCCCTGATGACATTATAATTTTTGGTATCAAGATTCAAGTCTTCTACCGATAAAATTGAACTTAGAACTACTCCCTGTCTTCTCGTCAATGCTCTAATTCTGGCCACCAGCTCATCAAATGAAAATGGCTTTGTCATATAATCATCAGCCCCTGCGTCCAATCCTTTCACTTTATCTTCTGTTTGGCCCTTGGCCGTCAACATTAAAATCGGTATATGAATCTTATTTTTTCTTAATTCTTTGCAGATCTCAATTCCACTCATTTCCGGCAGCATTATGTCAAGAACTATAAGATCATAGTCTTCGGTTGAAGCCAGGTCAAATCCGTCTGTCCCGGTATAGGCAACATCAACCGCATATCTTTCCTGTTCCAGTCCTCTTTTTATGGAGTTTGCAATTCTGTGTTCATCCTCGACAACTAAGATTCTCATGAACAAATTATATCTTTTCGACTGAAAAATAACTGAATAATTACTAAAATTCATTTGACACTATAAAAACCTTTTCCTATGATATAATAATAGAAGTTAATTCAGGATGGTAGAAAAACTGCTGTTGGAAAACAATTCAGTTTGTAAACTTCTTGATAACATTCAAAT
>CAYQTP010000100.1:2521-3257 GCA_964420475.1 uncultured Gammaproteobacteria bacterium | reverse complement strand
AACTAAAGTCCTTTAACTGGGTACCCATGTAAAAAGTGGACATCAAAAAAAATACCGCGGAAAGAATCGCGTTATATTTAAAAATTTTAATTCGGTCTATTTGCTGATTCTCCATAGAAAAATTATAGACCTTTAAGAATTTGCTCAAAGGCTTCTTTATCGGAAGGATAAGTCAGAATTTTTTTAACCTCATCAGCATCCGTAAATTTTACATCGCTCATTTCCCAGTCATGATTTTTTGTATCACCGGAAACGTACTCCATTAAAAAATAGAAAACGGTCTTTTTAATAAGTGTTCCTTTCCACTCATATTCGTATCCGGTTTTAACTGGCTCTTTGCCGACTATTTTTGCCTTAACTCCGCTTTCTTCCTCTACTTCTCGTAGAGCGGCTTTTTCCATCGATTCGTTTTTATCATTGTCTCCGACCAAGCCTTTGGGAAAAACCCAGCCTTTATGTTGAGAGTGCTGACAGATGAGCCAAAGTGAATTTTCAATTTTAAATTTACGATTTACAATTCTTTTATAAACAATTCCGCCGGATGATACTTGATTAATTACTTTCATTTTTTTTGAAAGATATAAATACTAATAATAATTATTGCACCGCCTATTAATTGATTTATTAATGGTAAGGTTCCAAGAATCAGAAAAGCAAAAATGGCAGTAAAAAGAGGTAATAAGCTTGATACAACAGAAAAGAAAGATGCCCCGCCTTTAGAAATTGCATAGTTGAC
>CAYQTP010000100.1:229-2511 GCA_964420475.1 uncultured Gammaproteobacteria bacterium | reverse complement strand
AACCAAGTAATCCCAGAATAGAAATTACGATAATAAATTGTGGAATAACGAATTTTTGAAGAGGAGCAAGAAAAAATGTTAGGATGCCGAGAGTTAGAGTAGAAAGTCCAAACATTAAATAGGTTAAGTGGATTGGATTAAGATATTTAGTGATTTTTTGTCGGAAAAGACCACTTAGACTAACAAAAATCGCAAAACTTAAAAATAACAGATCACCTGGATTAATAATTATTGAAGATTTGAAGTTATAAACCAGTAAGAATCCGCCTAAGAGTGATAAAAAAACCGCAAAGACTTTATTAATAAAAAAAGATTCTTTAAAAAATAAAACCGCCATAAAATATGTCGCAAATACAGTTAGTCTGGAGAGAATGGAATAATTAACCGATGATGACAGTTTTAATCCAAAGATTGCCGATAAATCAGCAATAATCCACAAGAAAGTTGCCAGGAGAAAATACTTAAAAACGTTTTTATTTAATTTAAAAGAAATAATCTTTTTATTAAAAATCAATCCATAGATTGTCAATAAAATAAAACTAGTCAGACTCATTAAAAAATTCATTTGAAGCGGATTAATCTGCGTTATTAGAAACTTTTTCTGTAATACGATCTGCAGGCTGAAAAAAAAGCAGAAACCAAGAGTTGCAAGTAATGCGTTTTTCATAGTTAAGTTAAGCTACCAACCGCTTCTTTAATGTTTTTATATCCGTCTTTTGTCAATAATTCTTCCAGTTCCATATTTATCTGGGAGACAAGCTGAGGGCCTTGATAGATCATTCCGGTGATCAGTTGGACTAGAGAGGCGCCGAGCCTTATTTTTTTATAAGCATCCTGGCCGGAGAAAATACCGCCGCAGCCGATGATGGTTAATTTATTCCCGTATTTTTTATATGTCAGCTTGATCAGTTCATTAGATCTTGGTTCACAGGGTTTGCCGCTGAAATAACCGACCTTGAATTTGTTTACTTCCCGTTTATCAAGTAACGGACTTTTTCTATTTTTAAAGAGGTTGCCGATAATCACTCCTTTAATTATTTTGTACTTGATAATAATGTCCAGAAGAGAAACAAATTCCCGGTTAGTGACAGAAATAGGCATTTTGATAAATATCGGCTTTTTTATTTTCAATCTATTGATAGATTGAAGCAATTGATTAATATTTTCAGGTTTATAAAAATCAACGTTGGTATTGGTCAAATTAGGGCAGCTGATATTGAGTTCATAATAGGCATTTTTTATTTTAGATCTCTCAAATATTTTGAAAGCAGAGACGATGTCTTCAATCGCCTGGTCAGTTGAAGTAATTTTTAAAGTATTAGTCGCTCCGATACTTAAGCCGACAGGAATAATGAACTTTAATTTATCTAACTTCTCAACAGTTTTTACCGCTCCTTTATTTTTGAAACCTTTATTAACTATCAGGGACCGGGATTTCGGCAGCCGACCCAATCTCGGGCGGGGATTACCGGCATATGGACTATTGGTAATTGTTCCGACTGTTTGAAATCCAAACCCAAGAGAATAAAGGACTTGAGTCAATCTGGCATCATAATCAAACCCGGCTGCCAGGCCGACCGGACCGGCAAAATTAATTCCGGCAATTTTTTGTTTTAATTTCGGAGACAAATATTTTATTTTCCAGTTTATATAGTTTTTTATAAATATTTTTCCGATGAGCTCGCCTCTGGACACCAATAAGTTATGAATAAATTCCGGATCAAATAAAAAAAAGACCGGCTTGATAATTTTTCGATAGATAAAAGCGATTCCGTTCAAGCGGAGAAAAAACCTTTCTTTATAAAATGTCTTAGTGACGAGGAAAAAAATTATGAAACTGATAATCGCTGATAAAGTGCAGTAAATACAGATACTTTTCAAGATAACCAATTGAATGTACATGAAATATAGGGAAAAAATAGCGCCGGTCATCGACTGAAAAATAATCCAATAGGTAAATATTTTTTTTCTATAAATTATTAGAGCAATTAAGGCGATCAATAAAAAAGCATATTGAAAAACCCCAATAAGTGCCAAAGGAATACCAAATACTACCGAATAAGAGCTTCTTAAGACTTTGCCGCAGTCGGAGGCAATAGGTAAAAGATGGTTGACGGTGCAAGGGGGAATGACCTGCTGGTAATGTTCAAAAGTCAGATATGCAGCATCGGCAATTCCAAATATGCTCAATAAAATCAGTAAAAAATATTTTTTTATATTCATGGCGGAGGGTACAGGATTCGAACCTGTGCCTCCCTTACGGGAGAACGGTTTTCGAAACC
>CAYQTP010000100.1:0-219 GCA_964420475.1 uncultured Gammaproteobacteria bacterium | reverse complement strand
AAAATCAGCAAAAAAAACTTTTTCATTGACCATATTATACCTTTATGGATGTTCAGAGACAAGCCACTGAGCCCCCGGTCTAAAACCTTTTAATTCTTTTTTTCGCGCTTTAAGATATTTTTCTCTAAGTCTTTGAGTAAAAATACTTGAAAAAGGTTTTTTTCCATAAATTGGTGAAACTTCCTGATCTAGATATTTAAACATTTCATAATTATTCTT
>CAYQTP010000099.1:0-3294 GCA_964420475.1 uncultured Gammaproteobacteria bacterium | reverse complement strand
CAATGGCAATTATCAAAAATTTCTTTGAAGTGAAAAATTTTTCAAAAGCAATTAAAGCCAGCGGCCACAACGGCAAAGAATAACGGCTGATATCTCGATGCTGGACAAATAAAGTGGCAATAAAGAATACCAAACCAAAATAAAAGAAACTTCTGTATTTATTGTTTTTTAAATAAAAAATAGACAACCCGTAAAGAAAATAATAAAAAATTATGTCTTCGAGCCATGCCGTTCCTACCCAGGTTTTTTGAAAATTAAAAACCGAATAAGGAAAAATCAAATGGATGTTATCACCTGAGTGAAAATAGGCAAAAAAATCTTTATACTGAATTCCGTAAATGGTAAATACTCCCAATAATCCCAAAGGAATCAATAAAATCCCCAGCCAATTCCAGTTAATTTTTTTCTCTTTTAAATATTTCTCAAGGAATACCAACCCGTACCCGGCAAATAAAAGTATCCCCGGTGTTTTTGTCATGGCTGCCAACCCCCCAAATAAACCAGCCAGCCAGAATTTGTTTTTTTCAAAAGAGAATAATGATAATAAAATCAATAACATAAACAGACTTTCTGGGGCTCCAACGGATCGAACGACTAAAAATCGGGGTAAAAATAGCAGGACCGATGCCAAGACTAATGGATTTTTTGTCAGTTTAAATTTTTTAAGCAGATAGTAAAAAAACAGTACCAGTCCAATGGTGGATAACAGGTTCACTCCCACCATTGATTTGAGATATGGTAGATCCCCAATTGGTCTTATTTGACTCATGAGTCCAATTAATATCGGATATAACGGCAAATGGGCGGCAAAATATTTCGGGCTTAAAGAGGTCTCCAGCTTTAACTGTTCAATTTTGACCGGATCATATAAAGTTTTTGCCGGAACTATATATAACGGTCCGTCATATTGTTTATATATCGTAAGAAAACCGACGCTCTTCCAAAGAACGAAAGTAGAAATTAAAACAATAAATGTTAATATTAAATAAGAATATATGCGTCGCATACTTAATATTTTAACAAAAAATCGGATTTTAATTATTGTTTTGATAATTGGAGTTTTTTTACGCTTTTACAGACTAAACGGCTTTGTCACTTTTCTGGGTGATCAAGGGCGAGATGCCATCATCCTTAAAAGAATTTTAACCGGTGAGCATTTTCCGGCTATCGGCCCGCCCACTTCGGTCGGCCAAGTCTATCTTGGTCCTTTTTATTATTATTTTATTGCGCCTTGGTTACTATTATTCAACTTTAATCCAATTGGCTTGGCCGTTGGAGTGGCTATTTTTTCTTCTCTATATCTTTTAATCAATTATTTAATCGTTAAAGAATTATTTGATAAAAAAATTGCTCTGGTTTCTACTATTTTATTAGGCTTCTCTTCTGTTCTAATCGATTTTTCCCGTTTTTCCTGGAATCCCAATCTTCTACCTTTATTCACTTTATTGACTATTTATTTAGTTATAAAAAGTTTAAAAACGAATAAATGGTATTACTTTGCCTTGTCCGGCATTTTATTATCTTTAACGATTCAACTCCATTATCTGGCCCTATTTCTTATTCCTCCTCTTGGTCTAATAATGGGATATTTTTTAATTAATAATATTAAAAGCATAAAAAAAATATTTGTTAATTTTTCACTTTTATTTTCCAGCTTTCTTGTGTTTTCATCTCCTCTGATCATCTTCGATTTACGTCATAATTTTTTAAATAGCAAATTATTTTTGGCTCTTTTCCGATCGTCAGGAACAAGTCTCTTAACAAAGTCCAAGAGCCTTTTAGATTCTTTTTATTTTTTAAATCTTTATTCTTTTAATATTGACCTCAATAAATTTTTAGCCATTCTTCTTTTATTTTTTTTATTTCTCACTTTTATTACCATTGTCAAACAAAAGTCTCACCTGAAAATTTTTTTACTTTTTTTTATATTGGTTTTGTTGGGTATGTCTCTGTATAGTGGGCCAAAATACCCTCATTATTTTGGACTTCTTTATCCACTTTACTATATTATTATTAGCTATTTTCTTGTTTTTATTAATGAATCAAGATGGGGAAAGATTTTAATTATTATTTTTGTGACCGGATTTATCTTTCTCAACTTTCAAAAATATCCTTATTTTAACAGTCCTTCCAACAATCAAATTACATTGGCTGAAAATGTGGCTAATAAAATATCCGATAATATTACAAAGAAAAAATTTACCGTTACCGCCCTGCCGGAAAAATACTCCGATTCTACCTATCGTTACTTTCTTGAAATTTGGGGAAAGAAGGCAATTGAAAAAGATTCTTTAGATAAAGCTGATGAATTATTTGTTGTCTGTGAAAAAAAATGCACCCTAATTATCGGTAATTCTCAATGGGACATTGCCTATTTTGCACCAAACAAAATTGTCGGAGAATGGGAGGTTGAGAATGTTAAAATATATAAATTAATAAGATGAAAATTTCCTTAATTGTCCCCTGCTACAACGAAGAGACCAATATCCAAAAGGGCGTCCTTGATAAAATAGGCAACTATACTGTCAATGACAAAAGATTCTCTGAAGTAATTATTGTTGATGACGGTTCCAGCGATTCTTCAAAAACCGTTATTAAAAATAAATACCTGAAAACGTATCCAAAATTCCGTCTAATCCAAAACTCCCATCAGGGAAAAGCTTTTGCCGTCCTAACCGGGATTAAACAGGCTGCAGCTGACTATATTGTCTTTACTGATATTGATCTGGCTACCCCGATTGAAGAAGTAGAAAAACTGATTGCCAAAATAAAAGATGGTGGACAAATTATCATTGGCTCCCGAAATAATAGCCGGGAGGGTGCGCCTTTACTTCGAAAAGTGATGGCTAAAGGATTTATTGTTATTAGAAATATTCTTATCGGTTTAAAAGGAGTCCATGATTCCCAATGTGGTTTTAAACTGTTTGAAAAACAGGTAGCTCTAAAAATTATTGAAAAGCTCCAGGTATTTCATGACAAAAGAACAGCAAAAGGTTCATCGGTCTCGGCTGGATTTGATCTTGAGTTTCTATTTTTTGGACAAAAATTAGGCTACAAGATCATTGAAGTACCGGTTATTTGGCGTCATGTGGAAACAAAAAACGTTAACTTTATCCGTGATACTTTTGAAACACTGATAGATATTCTAAAAATTAAGCTCTTGGATATAAAGGGAAAGTATAAATAATTATTTTTTTTCAACTTCCTTTATTGCTTCTCGATATTTACAATAATCACAGTCCGCCCCCGATTCAGGAAGTTTATTGTTATTTAAGCATCGATAAAGATCTTTTA
>CAYQTP010000098.1:990-3300 GCA_964420475.1 uncultured Gammaproteobacteria bacterium | reverse complement strand
GGCCTGATCTTCGTTCATCGCTACTCCTGCCCTGATACCCTTGATGCGATTAGCGGCTATACTGACGGCACAACCGGAACCGCAGATGACAATTCCTAAGTGATTATCCGGATTTTGCAGGACCGCCTGAGCGACTTTTTGGGAAAAATCCACCGCATCGTCCAATGCATTATATTCATAAGGACCCAAGTCTTCGATCCTGATGTTTTTTTCATGAAGATATTCAATTATGTCATTCTTCAGCTCGATACCTCGATGGTCCGCACCGATAAATATGGTCATAGTTAGTAAAAATTAGTCAAAGTTAGTTATAATTAGTTTCAGTTTAGAACTAATTTCAACTAATTACAACTAATTCTAACCATATATGTTTGACACTCACTGCCATTTAAATTTTAAAGCCTTTGATGGGATGGTAGATGAAGTTATTAAGAAGGCTAAAAAGGCGGGCGTCCTAAATATTATTATTCCCGGAACGGATATTAACAGTTCAGAAAAAGCAATAGAAATTGCGGAAAGATTTGATGGAATTTATGCGGCGGTCGGGATTCATCCGCATCACATGTATGAAATTTTTGAAAAAGCTCGATACCGAAAATTTTTTGACGGAAAACAAAAAACCGCAAAAAATTTGGTATCTTCGCTTTCAAAATTATTATCCCATCCTGAAGTGGCGGCGATTGGCGAAGTCGGGATTGACCGTCATATTTATCAAAAAACAAAATATCAAGATTATAAGATTGGAGAGGAATTCATTAAGTTACAAAAAATAGTTTTAAAAAAACAAATAGAGTTGGCAATTGAATATGATAAAAGCCTGATTTTGCATAATCGGGAAGCAAAAAAAGATATGCTTGAAGTTTTAAATGAGGTTTGGGATAAGAAGCTTGAAGGCCGGACAGTGTTTCATTGTTGCGAGCCGGATAAAGAATTATTGGAGTTTGCACAGGAACATAAAATGTTTATTGGTGTCGACGGCGATTTGATCTATTGGAAAGAAAAGCAGACTTTTATTAAAGCTGTGCCTTTGGAGATGTTGGTGCTGGAGACAGATTCACCGTTTTTATCACCAACGAAACAGTTTCCCAATGAGCCGAAGAATATTATTTCGATTGCTGAGCTAATTGCAAAATTAAAGAATATTTCTATTGATAAGATTTCGGAAACAACAACAAAGAATGCAAAAAAATTATTTATAATACCGACAGAAACTCGCTCCTAAATTTTTCCGGAGAAAAATATTCCACTCTTGTTTTAGCGGAAGCAGCGATTTTATTACTCAAGAGCTTGTCAGAACTAATTTTATTAATTTTATCGGCCATGTCATGGGGATCTAAAGGGTTGGCAAACACAGCCTGATTACTGGAAATCTCTTTAAGAACGGGAATATCAGATAGTAAGGAAGGGCAGGAAAAGTTGGCTGCTTCAAGGTATGAAAACCCGAAACCTTCATCTTTTGAAAGCAATAGATTGACCGAAGCTTGCATATAAAGTTTAAATAACTCTGAATCGGGAATAAAACCGGCAAAAATGAAACGTTTATCGTTTTTAGTTAACTCAATAAATTGTTTGAATTCGCGTTGCCAGGGATTTGAATAAAGACTGTCTTTAATAAAGACAGTCTTTGATTTTTCAAATACCTTTCCCACAAACACACAGGAAACGTTTGCAATTTTGATTGCTCTAGCAATATTAACAAGATTTTTATTCCAAGTAGCATCACCGACGTAGAGGCAGAAAGGATTTTCAATTTTCAATTTATAATTTTCATTGAATTTTAAAAATGATTGAGGAAGACACGGATATATAATCTTTATTTTATTTCCTTCAATATGAAGTAAATCCATAATATCTTTCTTTGAGGCTTCAGAGTCAGTAATGATTAAATCGTAACTTCTTAAAGCCAGCTTATTAAGAAAAATATTAAAATTTCCGCGAATCCCTGCCGGGAAATGGGAAGGATATTTAAGGGGAATCAGATCATGAATAACAGCAATTTGTTTTTTGGCTAAACGACGGAGAGTTAAAGGAGGTTGGAGTAAATTAAAAAAAGGATTTATAAATATGCCTTTATTGTTACATTGTTTCATTGTTTCATCGTTAACATATGTCCATTCGGGAAAATTCTCTTTCAAAATCTGAAGATAGCGACCGACGCCACGGACAGAACTAAGTTTATCCGAAGCCGTTGGATCATAGACCAAGACTTTGTCCATAGCCTAATTTTATCACTTTACTTCCTCAAACTCTCCGTCAAGATGAAGATAGAAAAGGTTGACCGTTAAGGTTGGATAGAAGGAGTTAATTTTT
>CAYQTP010000098.1:0-980 GCA_964420475.1 uncultured Gammaproteobacteria bacterium | reverse complement strand
TTTCTTTGGCCTTTATTAAATCGGCGGCATGGCGGTCATGAGTACTTTCGGCACCGTAGGCACCACATTCTTCATGATGAATTAAAATAACTTCTTTTACATGGTGAAGCCGGACGGAAATATCAAGCTGGCCCATGATGATATCCAGATTTTTTGTTGAACCGGCAAAACCAACATAATCGTAAGTTTTGTTTTGAAGATTTTTTTCAAGCCAGTCTTTTATATACTTTTGAAATCGAAAATCAATGCAGGCAACAATAAATGCATCGCAAATATGAGTGGACATTAAAAAATTATATAATAAAATAAATTTATTTATGGCTGATGTTAAATTAAAACAATCCGTCAATAAAGTTCCCAAGAACGTGATCGTTCTTGGATTGGTATCTTTCTTTAATGACATAGCCTCGGAGATGGTTTATCCGATTGTTCCGATTTTTTTATCTTCGGTCTTAAAAGTTTCTACGCCGATTATCGGTATAATTGAAGGAATTGCCGAAGCAACCGCCAGTATCGGTAAATTTATCTTTGGCTATCTTTCCGATAAAATCGGAAGCCGCAAACCATTTGTTTCCAGCGGCTACGGACTTTCCTCGATTTCAAAAATTTTTCTTGGGCTGGCTCAAACTTGGCCGCTGGTTCTTTTTGCCCGGTTTATTGATCGGTTAGGAAAAGGAATCAGGACGGGAGCAAGGGACTCCTTGTTGTTACAAAATACGACAAAAAAAAACAAAGGTTTTATCTTTGGCTATCACCGCGCCTTTGATTCGGCTGGAGCAGTTTTGGGGCCAATCATCGGCTTAATCTTAATCTATTTTTTTAAGGAAAATCTCCGCTTTGTTTTTTATTTTGCTGCGATTCCAGGCTTAATAGGGGTTTTATTATTGATATTTTTTGTCAAGGAAAAAACTCGGAGCCCCGTTTATTCGACCGCCTCACCCCAAAGGGGCCCCAGGCGATTGTCTCAAAACGGGTCTCCT
>CAYQTP010000097.1:0-3318 GCA_964420475.1 uncultured Gammaproteobacteria bacterium | reverse complement strand
TTTTTTAACGCCCTTGTAAGGCTGCCAAAGATTTTACAAGCAAGAAAAAAAACAATAAAATTATTTGTTAAATCAGATAGGGAAATATTAGATAAATTCAAACAATAATCGGTGATTACTATGATCAAAAAATATCTCACACCCGTTTTATTAATCTTAATTTCCCTCCTTTCCATCACTTTATTTCTATATAAGATGAATGTTTCTCCTCCGGCATTAAATGCCGACGAAGCATCAAATGCTTATGATGCTTATTCAATTTTAAAAACAGGAAAGGATCAATATGGAAATATTATGCCGTTAAGGTTTAAGTCCTTTGGTGATTATAAACTTCCCCTTCTGACCTATTTGGCAGTTCCTTTTATAAAAATATTTGGATTAACGGAAACGGGAATTAGAATGGTCAACTTCCCTTTTGTCCTTTTTTTTCCAACAATTATATTCTTGTTAGCTCAGGAATTGTTCAATAAAAAAAATGTCTCCTTGCTGGCCGCTTTTCTTTCCGCTTTTGCTCCCGGACTTCAATTTATCGGTCGTCAAGCTCAAGAAGGATATATGACCGCCTTTTTTTTAGTTTTATCTTTTTATTTCTTTTTAAAACTTATTAAAAAACAAACTATTTTTAACTTTTCACTTTTCATTTTTAACTTTTCACTGGCTTTATTTGGTTATCATTTTACCCGCCTTTGGGTGGGTTTTTATCTTCTATTATTCCTGTATTCTATTTTTAAAAAAAAACTTTCAAAATGGTTTCTGATAGTTTTTATTTTTGCCGTGTTTCTTTTTGGAATTACAGATATTTTAAATAAACCGACCCGGATTCAAAATTTATTATTTATTAATAATATTGGTTTTTCTTTAAAAATTAATGAACTCCGTGGTGAGGGCGGAAACCGATTTCTTTATAATAAATTAACTATTGGAGTGAAAGATTTGGTTTTCAAATATCTAAAATATTTTTCACCTCAGTTTTTGGTTATTAACGGTGATGAAAACCCTCGTTTTGGATTTCCTGAAATGTCGCCGATTACTCCTCTAGAATACATGTTTATTTTCATCGGCTTATATTATCTTTTCAAAAATAAAGAAAAATGGCGTTATCTGATTTTATCAATTTTTCTTTTTTCACCGATTAGCGGTTCTCTTAGTTGGGCCGGCGAGTCGATCAACCGGTCGGTTTTTATCTTTATTCCAATTTTTATTATTTCCGCATATGGAGTAATAAATTTCTTGCATAAAAAAAGTGTCTTTTTATACTTAGTACTAACTACTTTATACTTGATCTTATCGTTCTATTCTTGGGATTTCTATTTTAACCATTATCCAAAAAGAGCTATTGTACTTAACAGTTGGCAGGCTGGATATAAAGAATTATCAAAATATATTAAGGCTAACTATAACCGTTTTGATAAATTCTATATCACTAAAAAAAATGGCCAACCATATATCTTTCTTCTCTTTTACCTGGGTTACCCGCCTGAAATTTATCAGAAGGAATCATTTCTATCCTCAGCCGATCAGTACGGTTTTGGACAGATAGAAAAGTTTGACAAATATATTTTTAATTTACCAAGTGATAGAAATATCAAAAAATCCGTTATGATCGGTTTTCCCGACGACTTTTCCGATTCTGAAAAAGCAGGTCTAAAAAAAATCACCGCAGGAACAGAAATAATTTTTTATATAAAAGAAAGCATTACAACCACATTATAAAAAGCGTGAATTAAAATCGGTACGGTTAAGCTTTTTCTTTGAATCATAATCAAACCCGTTACCATACTTAAAAGCAGGTCGGTCGTCATAAATACTAAAAGCATATTGCCGTTAATTTTGCTGCTGGCAAAAAGAATCGGAACGTGCAAAAAAAAGAATAAGATACTGGCAAAAAATGTAGAAGTATAGGCATTTTTTGATTCTTCATAAAGCCGCTTTAGAACAAATCCCCGGGAAAGAATTTCCTCAGTAATACCGGTAGCTAAAGCGGTTATGACAATAATTCCAAATTGTTTAAAACCGGGAAAATTATTAATTAAATCCACTCTCTTAAATTTCAGATAAATCGATAACAACGCCGTAAATAGTAGAATTAAACCTACTCCCAGACTAATAAGAAGCTCCTTTAAAAAAACTCTGGGATTCCTGTTTATATATAAACTTGAAAAAAATTCTTTTTTCTCTACCCACTTTATATAAAAATAAACCGGTAAAACAAAAACTATCGGTTTGGCAATAAATTCATCAAACCATTCCGGAAGTTTCAGATAAGTTCGGTAAATACTCCAAACAATAAGAATAACCGCCCAAAAATTCAAAGCTTTCTGCGTCGGTGTTACTTTTTTGCTTTTCATAATAATATTATTCCAAAAAGTCTTTCAACTTTCTTGCTCTGGTTGGGTGCTTGAGTTTTCTGATCGCTTTGGCCTCTATTTGGCGGATCCTTTCTCTGGTTACCTTAAATTCTTTTCCAACCTCCTCCAAAGTTTTCGGTTTGCCGTCTTCTAGACCAAAACGCATCATCAAAACTTTTTTTTCTCGAGGGGACAAGGTTTCCAATACTTTATTTAGGGCGTCTTTCAAAAGCTCCCGGGAAACCTTATCGTATAAAGACGGTTGATTGGTGTCTGCAACAAATTGCTCCAAGGTTGCCTCTTTGTCATCACCAACCGGAGTGGATAAGGATCTTGGCTGTTGGGAAATTTTCATCAAGTTTTCAATTTCCGGCACCGTCATCAGCATTTCTTTTGCGGTTTCTTTTACTGTCGGCTCTCTGCCTAGTTTTTGTGTTAATCTTCTTTGCGTTTTATAAAAACGGTTGATGTGATCAACCATGTGGACCGGAATTCTGATTGTTCTTGACTGATCGGCAATGGCGCGGGTAATAGCCTGCCTGATCCACCAAGTTGCATAAGTGGAGAATTTCGACCCCTCGGATCAAACCTTTATTACCTTCCTGAATCAAATCCAAAAAAGACAGGCGTCTCCCTAGATATTTTTTGGCAATTGAAACCACCAAACGAAGATTGGCCTTGGTTAATTTGTCTTTGGCATCTTTATTGCCCTTTTCATATTTTTTTGCCAAATCGATTTCATCCGCAAATTTAAGAAGAGGGGTTTTCCCAATCTCTTTGAGATACATTTTTATCGGATCAAGAGATTCGCCGTGTTTTAAAACAACTAAATGTTCCAATTCTTTTTCAATCTCTTCGACTGACTTTTGTGATTCATTTTCATCCCTGGTCGAGATCGTTTCAAATATATCAATGCCCATTTTTAAAGCATTATCAAAAAATCCATCAATTTCCCTAATATGTTTTTCCG
>CAYQTP010000096.1:0-3386 GCA_964420475.1 uncultured Gammaproteobacteria bacterium | reverse complement strand
GGGGCCCAATTAAAGGACTTTAGTTTTACTGATAATACTCTTTCCCAGATAAGTTTCTTTCTCGATAAAAATCAACTGCCGTTTTTTAATTTTTTATTTTTTGCAAAATGTTTTTTGGACCTGAGTTTTACTTATTACGTTTTTAAGTATTACAACCTTCAAGTAAAGACATTTACAGCAGTTGTTTGGTTAATTGCGGTTTTGTCATTTGGTTTATTAGGTTTCTTTCCCACTCATCAATATCCGATAATCCATTTAATATTTTTTGTCATTACTTTCTTTTCCTGGACATTTTCCCAATATGCTTTAGCTAAACTTACAAATGATATTGGTTTTATTAATTTTTCCAAAAAAATGATTCTTGTTCAATCTGTAACCGCCAATATTTTTCTTTTTCTAAATTATTTCAATGCTGTCTCCGAAACGGTATATTATCTTTTGATCTTCTTTTGGCTGATCATCTTTATCGGAAGATACCTGAAGTAAATAATCCGGGAGCGGGCGAAGGGAATTGAACCCTCTGTCTCCTCCTTGGCAAGGAGGCATTTTACCGGTAAACTACGCCCGCAATCCTTCGTTAAAACTACGGAGGGTAAACAGTTATTACCTGTTATATTCTACCAGAGCCCGTCTTAATATCTCAATTGCTTTTTTCAGATCTTCTACGTTTAAAACGTAGGCAATCCTCACCTCATCCTTTCCCCTGCCTTTTGTACCGTAAAAACCGGCGGCCGGTGCGATCATCACCGTTTCATTTTTATATTTATAATCCGTCAGCAGCCACTGGCAGAAGTCCTCGCTGCTTTTAACCGGTAATTTCACTATGGTATAAAAAGCCCCTTCCGGTTTTTCTAAATAAACTCCCGGAATAGATTTCAAACCATGATATAAAATATCTCTTCTTGTTTGGTACTCCCGATGAACTGCCCTGAAATATGAAGGGCCTACTTCTATTAATTTTTCCGCCATGGTTTGATCAACGAATCCGGCTGACAATCTTCCCTGAGCAATTCTTAAGACACCTTCAAGCAAATCATTATTTAAAGAAACGATCATCCCCAATCTTGCCCCGCAAAGACTGTATCGCTTTGAAAGACTGTCAAGTAAGATCATTTTATCCGGATATTTCTTCATAAACGATAAGATCGAAACATGCTCTTTCCCGTCGTAAACAAATTCCCGGTAAACTTCATCGGAAATCAGAAATAGATTATTTTTTACACAAATTGAGACAAGCATTTCCATCTCTTCCTTTGTATAAACCGTTCCGGTTGGATTGTTGGGATTGCAGATAATTATTGCTTTGGTTTTTTTGGTAATCTTCTTTTCTATATCAGACCTCTTGGGAAGATGAAAACCCGTTTCCCCTTTTGTCAGAACAGAAATTATTTTCACTCCGTTTATCGCCGCATAAGAATTGTAATTGGTATAAAAAGGCTCAAACGCAATTACCTCTTCTTTCCCCTGGCAGATTGCAAAAAAGGCCATTGAGATTGCTTCAGATCCGCCGGAGGTTGCCTGAATATTGCTGGTTTTTATAAAAGAATAACCTAATCTATGATAGTAAGTTTCCAATGACTCTAAAAATTCAGGTTCTCCCTGTGACTGAGCGTAACGAATTGGATTGATTGACCAGTTCTTTAAAACATTAACCATCACTTCCGGGGTTTTTATATCCGGATCACCGATATTAAGATGATAAACTTTGATGCCCTTTTTTTTGGCCTCAACCGCAAACGGCACTAATTTTCTGATCGGTGAGGTTGGTACTTCATGTAACCGGCTGGAGACTGATGATTTATTCATAATGTTTTAATGATAAAGTTTTCTATCAATTTTGCAAGAGAATTTATCCCAAACTTTTTCTAAGCACTGTCATTTGATCTAGGTATTTTTGATATTTTTTTCCTGAATTTAATCTTTGCCAAAGTTTTTTCACCAGTACGGAATGCTCTTTTTCCTCCCTGGTTCTAGGTTCCAATTTTTCCCTCAGGTATCTTTCTATTTCCTCAACATCTTCTAAAATATCTTTCCAAACCGGTGATCTATCTGCCAATTTCATTAATTCATCCTTTTGAACAAATCGGCCGGCCCGCCTCAAATCTTCTTTTAAATTTAAATAATATTTTTCCAACAGCTTTGTCTGATTATTTTTAATTGCATATTTAATCCCCCTTCCCGTGCCAATCATTTCCGGAGGAATTCCTAGAGAATATAATGCCCCGGTGAAACTGATCGCCCGCGGCAGTTTAACTTTTCCCACTCCCCGGGAATAGCCGAAAAGTCCGATGTGCAATACCCTTTCCCGTCTTTTAGGAAGATAAAAAGCGACTTTGTTTATTAAAGGGGCGATCTGTTCAACCGTATTCCGGTAATATCTTTCAAAAACCGTGATCAATTTTTTTAAATTTGTCTCATCCGATACAGGAATTGAGACGGCCTTTCCTTGAGGAAGAATTTTTTCCAGTTTTTTGATCGCTCTAATCACTGATTTTTTTTCATAATCATAGCGGAAAGCGCTTTGTAACAAAGTTGTCTTTATCCCCCGGTATTCGTGACAAAACTGTTCAACGGTATTTGGAGTTAAGCCGCCGCGGAATGGCAGCGAGGCTGAACCAATGATCGGATAAAGTTTGATATTATGTTTTTTTTCAAATTCAATGTAGTGGGAAAGGCCGATCTTTATTGCCAACACGGTCGGCACTAAACCGGAATTCAAGGCCGGATCGGACCGGGCCAGATAAGGACGAAGGTAGGACGGTTTGAAATGAAATTTTTTTGCGTGCAGCCGCCAATATTTTTCAAGAAGCAGATGTGAAGAAATGATCGTTGACACCTGTTCAAATAAGGGAATTATTTCTATATGTTTTAGGCTCTCCTCTCCAAAATCATAGAGAGTATGTTTTAACGATGCAATTTCCCTAAATGCCTCTTGAATGGCGATCATCTCCTCGGCTGATTCGGTCATCGGTAAAATTACTTCAAATAAAGGCGGACTGTGAATCCCTACTTGTTTAGCCAAACCGGCTGCTCCTAAGATCCCCATAAAAGCCCTCCCCAGGCGGAATTCTGTTTCCACCTTAGGATTTGGCAACCTGAAGGTTAAAAATTTTTCTTTGCCCAGGGGATTTTTTTTGAAATAATCGAAATATTCGCTGAAAAGCCGCTCAATCACCGATTCATCGACATATTTCCCCTCCCAGTCCCATTTATATTCGGAAGCACCCAGGTCGGAAAAAGAAAGAAAACATTCTTTGGTTTCGTGATTAATACTGATATAAGTATTGTTATGCCAATAAGGTTTACTGCTATTGTCGGGATGCTGGGAGATCATAGTTGAAGAAATTTTTCTTCGCATAAAAAAGTGCCGAGAGTCAGAGTCGAAC
>CAYQTP010000095.1:0-3442 GCA_964420475.1 uncultured Gammaproteobacteria bacterium | reverse complement strand
CAGTTTTTTATAGTTTGATATAATAAAACTATTAAAATTTATTTGAAAAATATGAAATGCCCAAAATGTGGTAACGCAATGCAGGAAGGTTATTTTACTCTTCCTAATAATTTTACTTTCTACCCTGGTGAAAAGAAAATAGGATTTGTTAAAGGTCAAATTTGGTTAGCAGGAAGATGGAATCTATTTGGTAAACAAGGTCACGGTTATCTATGCCAAACTGATAAAATCGCTAGTATTGAGTATGGAAATTAGTTAAATAAAAAGTTCCAATTTTATCCCACGCTCCCCGCCCTTGTTTTAAAATATTCTTATTTTAACGTTAGCTTAGTGAAGTTGATCGTAAAAAAGCAAGTAATTAATTTTGAGTAAGACTAAATTATTTTAAAAAATTAGGCAGCTTGTTCTTTATAATAAGCTGTTTTTTGAAATAGTTCTTTAGGCATCCAAAGTGCTATTCCTTTACCTTTGACATTGGACTCAACTGTGGGTGGACAAGGCCCGGAAACGAAGACATCATTTTCAGTCATAAAATCTAAGAATTCTTCTGGAGAAATAGAATCATGTGTTCGTTCAAGAATATTAAGCCTATCAATAATCCCCCGCTTTCTAAGTTCTTCTTGAAGTTCGCTTTGAGATGCTAAACTAAATCCTGACTCATAACCATAATAATAACTCAATAATTGACTACCATCGCCTGCCCAATCTACATAACAATATTCTTGTCCATCTTTTGTTGTCGCTGAATAAAATTCATTGGAAGGTTCCCTTAAATTATGCTCTAATTGGAGTGTTTCCGATAATATCTGTCGAGGATTTGGCCTTAATGAATCTAATATTCCAAAAGCTTGTCTCGCCTGTGCCCATCTTTGTTCTGGTTTTAATGCTTCGGATGTTGCCATATTTTTGACAAATATTTTTAGATTATAGCATAGCTACTATCTAAAAGCAAATGAGGAAAAAATAATTTATTAGTTTTAAAACAACTTCTGATATAATTTTTAAATGATTCAAGTATTAATGGATATAGATGAAACAATGATTGCTATGCCTAAAGGAATTAGCGCTAAAACTTCAGCAATTATGTTTAAAAAAGTCTTTGGAGTCAATGCCAATGAAGAAATGATTGAAAATGTCGGGAAAACAGAGATGGCAATAATTTTAGAAATATTACATAAAGTTGGTTATAAAATACAGGAAGTGCCAGAAGAAGCTTACAGAATATGGGCTGAAGAAACCGAGCAAGAATTGATAAAAAATCCGGTACGGCTGCTTCCTGGAGTTCAAGAATTTTTAACAGAATTATCTAGTAATCCGAAAGTTAAACTACAGCTTTTGACGGGAAATTCTCCTTGGCGGGCAAAAGTAAAGCTAAAATCGGCCAAAATTGAAAATTATTTTATAGATACTTCAACAGATCAGCTTAATGGTGTATTTGGTAATATTGCGATTAAAAGAAGTGAACTATTAAATAGTGTTATAAATGAAGCAAAACCGGGAGATAAATTTATTATTATCGATGATTCTCTGATAGGAGCAAAAATGGCAAAGGAGCATAATATAGCGATGATTAGCGTGGCAACCGGAAAAGCAACTGAGGAAGCACTTAAAATATATACTGAGCATGTTTTCCCAAATTTAGGTGATGATAGATGGCAAAAAGCTATCTCATTTATTGAGACAATATAGTTAAAAGATTTATAGTAAACTTAAATTGTATAATGAACTATGAAAAAATCTGACCGGATGATTAGAGATTATTTGGCTGCCGAACGGACCGATCTAGCCATTGATAGAACTTTATTTTCATATATAAGGACCAGTATGACCGTTGTGATTGTCGGTATTTCTTTGATCAAACTTTTCAATGATTATTATCTTCATCTGATTGGCTATATTTTATTGTTTGTTGCTACCGGATTATTTGTTATTGGTTTTTTTCAAACCAATAAACTTAGGGAAAAATTAAAAGAAGATTATAACTAATTGTTTCTTTCTCAGGATCAAATGGACAAACCGACATCACCCTTTGAAGATAAATCGCTTGTAATTTGTTTTGCTTATGCTCCGGCCGGTCTGGGACATCTTCGTGTTACCGACGCTTTATATCATGGCCTGCCAAAAGGAGCCAATACTCCCCTGCTCTTAGGCTCCCAGGATAAAACGATCACTTATCTGCACCGTTTTATGAGCCTTAATTCTTTTATCCGTCATTTTACTGTCTGGATGGAAAAAGGTCGCATCGAAAATATAACCGCCTCCATTTATAGATATCTTCTTCGTTCACATACAAGTCTGCTATATGAACAGATGAAAACGATTATTAATGAAAGCTATACAACTCCTTCAAAAATCCTAATTATTGCTACACATTTTGGTTTAGCTCATCAACTTTCGGCCATTAAGGAAAGATTGGAAAAAGAAACCAGTATAAAGGTAATATTGGTTGTTCAGGTGACGGATGATTCACCCCATCATATTTGGCTTATTCCGGGAGCCGATCTTATTTTTGCACCCAGCGAAAGAACTCAACGGGAACTTTTACGGTATGGAAGTAAAATTCACGCCAAAGTTAATGTTGTAACCAATCCTTACCCGATCAGTCCGATTTTAAGCAAGCCACTGACCGAAAAACAGTACAAGGAAAAATTAATGCAGGTTGACAATAAGGATTCCACTCTTCCTATCCATATCATTATTCCTATTTCCGGGGCGGCGGTCGGCACTGATTATTTTGCTACTCTAACGTCGGAGCTGAACAAAAAATCATCACGTTTTCTTTTTCATATCGTTTGTAAAGACGCCCCTTTCACCAAAAAGTTTATCAGTGAAATCGCCGTCCATGAATATATCAGGATTTACGGCGCCCAAGAAGATAGAAAGGTAATAAATATTTATGAAGATGTCTATCAAAAAAATGTAATTTCCATCGAAATTACCAAGCCAAGTGAACAACTATTCAAAGCTCTTTTGGATTGTAGGGCGGAAAGTGCCTCGCTTCTTCTCTTCACTGAGCCGGTCGGCCGACAGGAATACGACAATCTTGATTTTCTTAAACGTCATAAATTAATTCCCAACAATCAGGATCAAGAAACGCTGACACAGATGAAAATTAGCCCTGAAATTTTATCAAAAGCCTCCGGCTGGCGAGGGATTAGAATTCCAAAAGATCCTGTAAAAGCGGCCTATTTACTGGTGTCTGAATGAAGGCATATTTTCCAAAATGATGAGATATAAGCCAAATATAGCAAATGACAGCTTGTATCAAAACGAGCTTGCTCCCGGCGGAGTAAAAAAATTCTGGAAAAAAGTCGAAACTTTACTATAAATTATTTTTTAAAAGTAACTAGGAAATTTTTTGTTATAATGAACATTATGGATGAATCGGTAAAAGTGATCTTAAAAAAATTAGATGACATCGATAGTCGGTTAAAATCTATCG
>CAYQTP010000094.1:355-3457 GCA_964420475.1 uncultured Gammaproteobacteria bacterium | reverse complement strand
AACCAACGACTTTACTGACGATATTATCAAATTGAATAAATGGCTGGGCGAATCGCCAAAGTATGACCGATATGAAAATCTGCCAAAGATCATTTCCGAATGGGGTTATGACAGCGAAAAAAATCCGATTGCCGATACGGCCGTGGGAGCGGCTCATACAGTTGCTTCTTTAAGAAATTTGCTCAATGCCCGTCTGGAATTAGCCTTTCTTTTTGAGGTTAAAGACGGCCCAACTCTTTCATGGGGAATCTTAAACTATGATGGAAGTCCAAAGCCTCGTTATTATGCGCTAAAGTTTTTAAATTCTTTAGAAGGGCTGCAGTTGATAGTTGATGGTGAGGGAAGCAATGTCAGTGTAATTGCCAGCGCCAATGAAGAAAAAATTATTTTAATTTTAACCAACTATGATGAATCAGGAAGGAACTATGAGGCGGTTCCGGTAGTCTTCAAAAATTTAAATGGAATCAATTATCATTTAACAAAAAAATACTTAGACGGCCGGTCAGATAAAATGTTAAATCTAAAGCCAATCGGCGGCGAAATCAGACTTGAGAGTGAAAAAGCTGTCATCATGCAGGCAAATACAATTATTGAATTGGAGCTGACAAAAATCCAGTAAATTATTTTTTTTCAAAATAAAGCGTCACGACCGATGTGATTGTCTGCGAGCCGGGTTCAATTTGAGCTGCGTCTCCTTGACCGGCCCCAATCCCTTCGGCCATCATGGCTTTATAAAGAACCGGCTGGTTTGGCGACGATTCAACTATATTGGTGATTTTTCCCAGTTTTATTCCTAAGCTTTTAGCCAATTTTTGAGCCTGTTCCTTGGCATTTTCAATGGCGGTATTACGGGCCTCTTCCCGGTAAAGTTCGGGCTTATCAACCACAAATCTCGATCCCTGGATCTGATTGGCGCCGGCAGTTGTTGCTGTTTCAATTACTTTTGAGGCCATCTGAGGATCCCGGACCTTTATCTCAATGGTGGCGCTTCCATTATAGCCATCAAGCTTATTATCATTGTTTTCATATTTATAGTTAGGATAGATAGAATAATTTGAGGTTTTAATATCCACTTTTTCAATTCCGATTTCTTTTAAAGCGTTAATAATTCTATTATTGACTTCATTGATCTTCTTTTGAGCTTCTGCAACTGAGGCGGCTTTATCTACGGTAATTCCCGCATCTATATACGCCGTATCCGGCACCACCTCCACTTTTCCTTCACCGACCACGGCCAGTTCGGTCGACTTACTCGTTGTTACCAGGGTCAGAGGATATGAAATATTAAAAACCTTGATGAGATATAAGGCAACCAGGGAGAAAAAGACAATAGGAATAAAATTACCCGGAAAATTCTTATTTTCCATAACACTATTTTTTCAGAATAATTGTCGGTACGAAAACGCCCCTTCCTTCTTCTTTGATCTGCATAAATCCTTCAGAAACAATCTGGTTCAGATACATGATCTTCCGGTAAAGAAAATATTCACCTAAAAACAATAACAAGAAACTGGTAAGAATAACAATCATCATTGTCATCATGTGGCCTTTGATATAGCGATTAATTTTTTGTTCCATAAATTTTAAACTAATAATATATACAGTATAATAAATTTATGCCACTTGCAATAGTGGTTGGTTTATTTGAAATTTAAAATAAAATTAGATTAGTATATAATCAACTTATATAATCCATATGAACAAAAAAATAATAATCATCATTATTATTACAACTTTGCTTATCATCGGATTATTGTTTATTCTTAATTGGCTGCAGAAAGGAAAACTTTTTTCAAGATTGACTAAAAAAGGAAATATAGTTGCTCCCGTACGTTTGAATAACGATCAGATGTCAACGCTGCTTTTACAGTGGGCCAATAACACTCGAACGGCCAATGGTGGTTATGCCGAAGGCGAGCGATGTCCAGACAGCGGAGCCTGCGACCCGTTAACACCCGATAACCGGATCGGAGCGGTCGGACTTTGGGCCAGATTTAAGTACTACCTCAAGCATCAGGATTTTGACTCGATGTCAGTAATTAACAAAGATGTTTTGACATATAAAGACTCCAAAAAAGTATCAACCATACAATCTGTTTTTTGGAACTGCAGACTGCTTTATGAACTATGGAAAAATCCTGTCTTTTCCCAAGCGCAAAAAAACAGCCTTCAGGCTATTTGTGCCCGCAGTCTTCATCTTACTTTTGATCTTCCCTACTCTCCAAATATTCCCATCGCAGAGGCATTATTAACCCAGATGCAAGATCAGATTGCCGGCAAAGAACAAAAGGAGCCGTTTTTTTTCGACCAGCAAGTCGACTTAGAAAATTCACTAGAGTATGCGCCAAATGTATCGGAATATGTGGGAATGTACCAATGGGCTCAAGATAGTCAAGACCTTAAGCAGGCGCAGCTTTATTTTATCGCCTCAGTGAGATCACTTCATGATACGACCGACCCCTCCAAGTTGACGGAAATGGTACCCCTGGTCGGATTGGCCGCACTTGACCTTAACAGGATCACGCCAAATCCCTTATTTATCCAGTATGCGGATTGGTTAACAAAACAGTATAAAAATATTTTGTGTTCCCGGTTGCAAAGCTGCGTCATGCAGGCATTTCTTTATAACGAACTTTATAAACTTGATAAAAAAGATGAATACCGCCAGGAAAGAGATAGAATTATAAGTAAATTATATGATCAGCAGTTTGATTATGAAGGTCTGACGGGTTTTCGTATCAATAAAGGAGCTTTTTATGATACAGGAGCAAAAAATGAATATATGATGGTGCCCAATATGGTGCTGGCGGGGCTTTTATTAGATATATAATATAATATGAAGAAATTTCTTTTAGTTGCGGGAATAATTTTTTTTAGTATTGGTCTTGGTCTTCGATCACCGGTATCGCCTATATCAACCGTAAATGCTACTGTACCCTGTCCAACAGAATATCAACCATGTGAGGGATGTAGTTTCCAAGGATGCGGTGACAATTGCACATGCCGAAATGGTTGTTATGGAGGGAGCTGTCCATGGTGTGATCCAAAAAGCTGCAAAGAAGTTTATGGAAATGGGTGGAGTGAGGGAAAATGTGATGGAGA
>CAYQTP010000094.1:0-345 GCA_964420475.1 uncultured Gammaproteobacteria bacterium | reverse complement strand
ATGCCGGTTGTCATGAAAAATCTTTTGTATGTAATTGCGATAATGGTACTCATTATTGTCGCCGTTGGGGGAACGGAGACGCTACTCCAACTCCGGCTGGCCCTACCGATACACCCGCTCCAACCAGCACCCCCACCCCCACCGATGCTCCCACTCCGACGCCGATCCAGCCGACTGAGATAATCGCCTTTCCTCTTCCCTCCCCCGGAGAATTTTCAGAAAAGGCCGACCCGAATGTTCAAAACTGGGTTTGTCTGCAAGCCACCCCCTGTTCGACCGGCGGGTTAATCTGCTCAGGAGGAAATTCCCAGCACCGCGTCCGCATCACCACCAAAACAGATGCAA
>CAYQTP010000093.1:0-3500 GCA_964420475.1 uncultured Gammaproteobacteria bacterium | reverse complement strand
GCGATGCTTCACCCTTTGTATTAGGCAGATTATCACATCGGTCTTTTGGAAAAATTAATATTCTCAAAGTCCCTCATCATGGCTCAAAAAACGGACTAACAAAAATATTTTTAGAGTTAGCAGACCCGAAGGTAGCAGTGATAAGTGTCGGGAAGAACAATTCTTACGGTCATCCTCATCAAAAGATCTTAGATATGTTCAAAGCCAGGAATATTAAAATTCGACGAACGGATGAAGAGGGAGACATTGTGTTTAAAATTAACTAAGCAGTATGCTCCGAATTTCCTTAAATATATTCCATCCTTCAAACCCAATCCAACTGTCACCGATTAACTCTTTAGGAAGACCAGGATCTTGACGGAGCAGATTAACATATTCACCAATGACTTTTTTAAACTTATCTACTTTCTCATCGCCTGATGACAAAATCTCATGCCATTTTTTGAAAAGCTCCCGGTAAGATTTGTCAAGAGCGGTCTTTCTCCAGACTTTTTCAATAAGGATATCACGGTCACCAAAACTGTGATCAGCTTCAAATGCTTGAATATATTTTTCTTCTTCTTTTTGGGCAGTTAAGCCTCTCAACGTACTAATAATTGGGTGAGGTGTCAACCAAAAAGACCGGTGCCATGGTCCGAGACCCCAACCTTCCATTTCTCGACGCAGCCGGTCTCGAATCTCCCTCTTTTTTTCCGGAATTTCATAGGAAATTATTCGCCATTTTCCATCCCATTTTTCTTTTAAAAATCGAAAAAATGGAAATTCCAAACATAATTCTATAAATCCTTTATCTGTTAATTTATATTGATTTTGATCCTTTTCGGATTTTTCAATCTTTTCTTCTTTAATTAAGCCTGAAATTGTCCCACGGGTTTTTTGATTTAAGGAGAGGTCAAAAATTTTTTGGGTTTTTTCGTCTATATTCACAAGGCTAAATTCAACGTCTGACAGTATATATAATGCAAGTAATATCTTCGTCCGTCTTTCTTTAATTGCCATATCATTTAAACTCTAACAAACGGAGTTTTTTATGTCAAGGGGTATTTTGTAATAAGCAAATAACTGATTTATTATTTATTATTAATTAGTACTAAATTAAAAAAATAAATTAATGGTTTTTTCTAGTCGCTTTTATTTTAAAGTAATATTTTTAAACAAAAACAACTATCCTATAACAGTTAAATTTGCTGGTATAAGAGTAAATATTCTTTTGCTTATAGATCGGGGCTTTATTCAGCTTAATTGCTAATAAATTGACTAAAAATGCTAAATTTTTCTGATTTTTAGGTATTCGATAAACAATAATTTAATTATCTAGATTAGTGAGAACTGAGTAAATTTATAAATTTAGGGCCGTATTGTGGCGTAATATATGTAAAGGTTCTTTAAATATTTTATAGGTAAAAAGTTATAATAAATTTGTCTGTAGTCTTCTATCAGGCCTTATATTGTTAGTAAATTTGTGACTAAACGAGCGTTTATAATAAATTTTTTTTCAATTAGGTCAAAGTTAGTTATTATATGATTTGCATTTTTTTATTGTCTTTTAGCTCTGTTTGATATAAATCTTATAAAGAAAAGTAACCATTAATGAGGAATGGGGCTGATTATCAATCCATTCTAAATTCATAATAAACATAAAGATAATCTAACTTTAAATTTATATAACTATAGGTAGGGTTCTAAAAATTATTAAGACACTACATATAAAAAAAGGCTATAAAATGGCCTAAATTTTAATAAATAAAAAGTAGCAATTAAAAACGTAGACTGACAGGTTTATATATAAAATGTTATGTTTTTAATTTTTTTGAATACTAAAAGTCCTGAAAATTAAAAAAAAATGTGTTAAGTCATTAAATTTTTAATAATTTTTTAAGAATTAAACATCCTATTTTAGGATAACTGATATTAACTAAAAATTCTTCCTTATTTCACTTTCTTTTACTATAAGCTTTATGATGTTTATTGATACATTAAGGTTAGGTTATTTCTGTTGCGGTTATTCTATTAAATTAGATTAAATATTATTATAAGTAATATTCTACCTGATCAATTTTATGTATCATACTATATACATAATGTCTCTTGACAAACTATATGAGATTGTTTTAAGATGAAATTGTATGTCTGATACGTATAATCTTTATAATCTTGAAGCCCCATTCAAGGAATATCTGCTTGCGGGAAATCAAAAACATGTTTCTATTAAAAATTACCTATCAGATATACGTCATTTTTTTGGTTGGCTAGTCAGTTCGGATTTACAACGATCGGTAGTTGATTCTTATGAATCGGATAAACAAAAAAATGTTTCCAAATCTTCAGAAATCGTGCCTAAACAATTAGAAAAATTACTCACTCCTGCTGTAATCAATAATTATAAAAATTATTTTATTGCTAATAATTTACCTCGAAAAACTATTAATCGTCGCCTATCAACCTTACGTAAATTTTGTTCTTTTTGTATTTCCCAAGGCTGGATGAAGGAGAATTCAGCAAAACAAATATCAAATATTAAATATCAAGTTTCGAACTCTTTGATTGATAATAAGGCTTTAATAAGCCCTATATTACACCAGAGGGGAATAAACAAATTAATAACAAGAGTTAAAAATCAAATATATTATCGGCTTGACTTAATAAAAGCAAAAATACAAACTAAGGATAAAAAACTACCTTCAACAATATCCTACAATCTACAACCTGGTAATTTTGGTTTTCAACATTACATCGGCCTATTGATTATTTTAATATTCGTTTCGATAATGGGCTCCGGTATTTATAATAAATTTTTTGTCAAAAACAATCAGTCGCTAGCCTACCCGACTGCTTTAAGTCGGGCAGGACGAGTTCTATCTTTCCAACAAGGCCGGCTAACCGATTCTTTAAATAATTCCATCACAACCGCAACCAATGTAAGGTTTAGACTTTATAATGTTCCGTCCGATGGTATCCCTTTGTATGACACCGGTTCATGTTCCATAACTCCAGATCAAAATGGTGTTTTCTCTACTTTGATCGGTTCGGACTGTGGCGCTGAAATTGATTCTTCGGTATTTAGTGAAAATACTAATGTATATCTTGGTATTACGGTTGGGGCTGATGCTGAAATGACTCCCCGCCAACAAATAGCCAATATAGGCTATGCTATTAATTCTGAAACTTTACAAGGCTTTCCTCCTGGAACGAATATTAACAACATCCCTTATATCAATTCTGATGGTAATCTGCTAATGTCAGCCTCTTCTCCAGGAATAAGATCTGTCTACACTTCAGCTGATTTTACTTTATCCAGTGCTAAAGCCGTAGTTATTCAGTCTGCCGGTAGTGGTGATGTTATTATTCAGGCAACCGAGAGTGGTTCAATAAAATTCAGGACCGCTGGAACTACCGATACTTCAAACAGACTTATAATTAATAATGAAGGAGAAGCTAAATTTTCAAGTACTTTGTCTTTAGGCCCTATTCTCCCTTCTGAGGCTGGAATTTGTGATATT
>CAYQTP010000092.1:0-3511 GCA_964420475.1 uncultured Gammaproteobacteria bacterium | reverse complement strand
TATGTTAATCCGGTTGGTCCCCGTTCTTGTTATGATGAAGGAAAAAGGTTTGCCGAAGCTTTAATGATGTCTTATTTCCGAAGGTTCAACAGAGATATGAGGATCGCCCGTATTTTTAATACATACGGTCCGCTAATGAAAAAGGACGACGGCCGGGTCGTTTCAAACTTTATCAACCAGGGACTGGAAAATAAGCCAATAACAATTTATGGACTGGGAAAACAAACCCGGTCTTTTTGCTATATTTCCGATATGGTTGAAGGTCTTTATCTTTTAGCCACTACTCCAGGATTAGCCGGAGAAATTTTTAATATTGGTAATCAAAATGAAAAAACTATTTTAGAAATAGCTAATATAATAAAAAAATTAACTAAATCTCAATCAAAAATTATTTATAAGACTATTGGCCGGGATGACCCGAAAAGACGCTGCCCTGACATTAGCAAAGCAAAAAAACTTTTGAATTGGCAGCCAAAGATAAGTCTGGAACAGGGACTCAAACAAACTATTAAATATTTTAAAAATATATGAAAAAAGTTGTTGTCATTGCTCCAACACATAATGAGAAAGGAGAAATAGAAAACTTAATCAATAAAGTTTTTGATCAATCAAAAAAAGTATCAAATTGGGAAATTTATTTATTGATTGTCGATAGCCGGTCAACAGATGGCACGATTGAAATAGTAAAAAAATTACAAAATAAATTCCCCAGGCTACATCTACTTGAAACTGAAAAAGAAGGGTTGGGAAAAGCATATCTAAAAGGATTCAGATATTGCGAGGAAAAGATAAATCCTTATTTGATAATTCAAATTGATGCCGACGGTCAACACGATCCGAATAAAATACCGGAATTTATTAAAAAAATCGAACAAGGAGCTGATTTTGTTGTTGGGACAAGATATTCAAAAGGAGGATCAATTCCAGAAAATTGGGGCCTACATAGAAAGATATTATCAATCGGAGCTAACTTAGTTATTAAATTTGGATTTATGAAATTAAAAGTAACTGAATGGACAAATGGTTATCGGGCAATAAAATTTTGGCTCGTAAAAAATGCTTATGATCATTTAAAAAATTATTCCGGTTATGTTTTTCAAGTGGCATTTTTAGATTTTGCAATAAAAAATAATGCCGTGCTTGGTGAAATTCCAATTCAATTTAAAGAAAGAAAAACAGGGACCTCTAAAATAAATGCTATTCAATACAGTTCTCAAACATTTTTATACGTTTTTAAAAATTCATCTTTTATTAAATTTGCGATCGTGGGCTTGATTGGATTTGTGGTTGATTTTACTTTTGCCTATTTATTTATTGATAGACTGCATATTGCCAAGGCACCGGCTAATATGTTGAGCGCTGAGATCGCTATTATTTCCAACTTTTTTCTTAATAACTTTTGGAGCTTTAAAGATAAAAAAATTAACGGCGGTCTTATTACTTACTTTATTAAGTTTGTCACTTTTAATTTAGTTTCTTCCGGATCAATCATCATTCAAGGCGCCGGGCTTGGACTTGCTCTAAAGATCTTTGGAGACAAAACCATCCACCTTCTTGGTATTGCCGATATCGGATCATGGATTATTTATAAAGTATTAATCATCACCCTGGTTATCATTCCCTATTCTTATATTCTCTATAATAAATTTATCTGGAAGAAGAGGTGATTTTACTCTTTCTTAGAATATTCGCTCGAAACCCAGCCTTCAGTAAATTCACCGGAAACTAAACCGTCTTGATTGTCATTGTATTTTATTTTAAACCAGCCGGTCTTTTCATCCAAAAACTCATATTTTTCACCGGTTTTAACTTTAGCTGATTCGGAGGCATCTATTGAACCATCTATCCTTACGCGAAGCCATCCCTCCGGATTATTATTTATTATCACATATGTTTTTGTTGTTCCGCTATCACTGGCACTCTTTGTCTTATCATCTGATTCTTTGGCAAAGGGAGAGGACTGATCAATCGCCAGCTTGAAAATGGCGTTGACCCGGTAGCCGGCATCAACGTTGACTTTTTGCGTTCTTCTGAAAAAGCCGGGCATAAAAACTGACAGTTCATGATCCCCCCGCAGCACATTATCGAGGATCAAGGGGGCGACTCCTTTTTCGTCATTATCCAAGGTGACAATTGCACCCTGGGGTTCTGTTTCCACATAGATTTCACCTGACCCGGCATTCTGCGGTTTTTTAGCCATTTTTGTTGTGGTAAAAATCTCGCCGGCTGAAGCAATGTCCGATGAACCTAATTCGCGGTTAACATAAGTAAGGGAGTTTTTATAAATATTTATTTTTCCGTTCCAGGAGGCGGTATCGGTCGCCGTTGTTTCCGGAATTAATTTTAATAAATACTCGCCAACTTTATATTTTTCCTCGTATGGAGTTTTGCCAATCATGCTGCTGTTTAAAAAAACGCTGGCCGTGGGGGAGGAAATTATTTTTAATTTTCCGTACTCATTTTGCTTATCAAAAATAAAAAACCGTACCGCGACAAAACCTATAAAAAGGAGGACTAATATTAAAAGTAGTGATAACTTACCCTTCATATTCGTCATGAACTAATTTTAGGCGAGTTTAATAAACATTTCAACTTAACTTAATCAGAATAACTCCAACAAGCATTATCAAGCTGCCGATCCAAACTTCTTTTTTAGGTTTATCTTTAAACAGAAACCAACCCAGCAAAAGAACAAATAATACTTCCAATTTTTTCACACCAGATACAAGGGCTAAGGCTCCTGTTGTAATGGCATAAATAAAGAGCAATGCAAGTAATGTATAGACGATTCCATTTAGTAATAATACTTTGAAATTTATTTTTAGATCATTCAGCCAACTTCTATCCTTACGGCTCATATATCCGGCCAAAAGAATTGTCGTCAGAACATTTTCCCAAAATAATAAAAATGACTGATTAACAGGCTTAAGGTTCATTAATCCTACTTTGTCAAAAAGCGAAGTGACCGGCATTATCAACATCGCCAATAGGTAATAAAAAGATTCCTTGTTGGTAAATATTAATTTGAAAGGTTTTAATATATCTTCTCTCGCTTCTTTTATTTTCAAAAAATACCCTCCAAAAATAATTAATATTAGTCCCAGAAATGGCAGAAGCATTATTTCTTCATTTAAAAATACCAGCCCGAGTATATATTGGATAAGGACACTAAAAAATGCCAGGGGGATTATCTCTGATATTAATTTGCTATTTTTCAAAGAACGAAGACTTAAGGTTTTTGCATAAGCAAATGTCACTACCGACAAAAATGTCATTATTAAAAAAGTCATGTTAAGTTTTGGCCAGCCGTCTTTTAAGGCCGGATAGATTAAAAGAGGAATTGAGAAGGCAAAAAGCGACCAAGATACGAGAGAAGTATTAATATTTTTTAATGCTCGCTTATTTAGAATTACCGAAACTGCCGAAACGATTGCTGAAAGTATTGCATACCAAAACCACATAAAGTATGATATAATATTTTTATGTTAAAAGTACTATTCGTAACCAATTC
>CAYQTP010000091.1:2854-3633 GCA_964420475.1 uncultured Gammaproteobacteria bacterium | reverse complement strand
AGTAATATAAAATTTTTTCGTCATTTTATCATTTTATCAAAAGACTAACGGCGATTGAAATGCTAATGATTAATATCAGATTTAAAAAATCGAAAAGCTTTAAGGAAGAGAGAGTGATGATTAAAAATATTGGTAAAGCTAAAGAAAAAGCGATCTTATTTATTAAAAACATTTTAAAGAGAAAATAAAAGAACAGGCCGATTATTATATTCATTATCATTATCATTAAGAGATTAGACGGGGCTGTTAAAGAAACTAAAGAAAAAATCAAAATTAAAATTAACATTAAAAAAATAAGTTTTTTCCCCATTTTGTCTCTTGCATGTCTCATTTGTTTCTATTATAATATGAAACTATGGTCAAAGTAATTGCTGATAAAAAAGCAGTCGATGAAAAGCAGAAAATAATCGAAAAATTCGGTCAGAAAAAAGGAGACACAGGGTCACCCGAGGTTCAAGCAGCTCTTCTTAGTCACAAAATAGAAAAGTTAACCGAGCATTTGGATATTAATAAAAAAGATAATCATTCCCGTCGCGGTTTGCTTAAAGTAATTGCTAAAAGAAGAAGAATTCTTAACTATTTGCAGAGGCTGGATGAGAAAAGATATAAAAAATTAATCAAAGAATTAGGTCTAAAGAAATAATGAATATTATAGAAAAATCCATTGAGATCGATGGACAGAAATTGATACTCCAATTCGGAAAACTTGCCCAGGCAGTTGACGCTTCAGTCTATGCAACTCTCGGAGACACGGCTGTTCTGGTTACTGTAGCCGTAGG
>CAYQTP010000091.1:0-2824 GCA_964420475.1 uncultured Gammaproteobacteria bacterium | reverse complement strand
CATTATCTGTAGAATATGCAGAAAAACTTTATGCCGGCGGACTTATAAAAGGCTCCCGCTGGGTTAAGAGAGAAGGCAGGCCATCCGACGAGGCAGTTTTAAACGGACGTCTTATAGACAGATCAATTCGACCCCTGTTCCCTAAAAACTATAAAAAACAAGTTCAGGTCGTCGTCACACTTCTGTCTATTGACGGAGTTAATGATCCGGAAGTTTTATCCGCCATCGCTGTTTCAACGGCCCTATCTATTTCTTCAATTCCTTGGTCTGGTCCAATCTCAACGGTCAGGATCGGCTATGTCAGTTCATCGGAAAAAAAGGAAAGCGCCTTCATTTTATATCCGACTGAAAACGAACAGGAATTCTCTGATCTTGACTTAGTTGTTTCATCAACAAAAGATAAGGTTTTAATGATAGAAACAAAAGCCAGCATGATTAAAGATGATATCATTCAGAAAGGAATAGAGATGGCAAAAATCGAAAACAAAAAGATAATTGAATTTATCGAAGGTATCACTAAAGAAATCGGTAAGAAAAAAGACGTTATCCCGGCCGAAAATGATTACTCGGAAATTATCAAACTTATTAAATCAAAATATGCAAAACCGGTTTCGGATGCAATGAAACAGGCTGCAACAACCGCCGGAAGCGAGGATAAAATGATCCATGAGATTGTCGACTCAATCTTTGAAGAATTGGAAAAGAAATTTGACAGTAAACAGATCCTGGCAGCAATTACCAAGAATAACTACGAAAATATCAAGAAAAATATTTTAGAAAAAAAAATCAGGCCTGACGGGAGAAAGTTTGATCAAGTCAGAGATATTAATGTTGAAGTTTCGGTCTTGCCCCGCACCCATGGTTCAGCCCTGTTTCAAAGAGGTCAGACGCAGGTGCTTTCTATTGCCACCCTGGGATCAACGACTTTGGAACAGTTGATCGAAGGGCCTGAGGGAAAGGAAGTAAAAAGATATATCCATCATTATTCCGACGGACCTTATTCTTACGGACAGACAGGCCGGATGATGGGACCATCAAGAAGAGCGATCGGTCACGGAGCTCTGGCGGAAAAAGCAATTGAACCGGTGCTGCCTTCAACCGAAGAATTTCCTTATGCAATCAGAGTCGTATCAGAAATTCTTTCCGAAAACGGATCTTCATCAATGGGTAGTGTATCCGGATCATCATTATCTTTAATGGATGCAGGCGTTCCTTTGAAACAGGCAGTGGCCGGTGTCGCAATGGGTCTTGTTTCCAAGTCTGACGATGAGTATGCGGTTCTAACCGATATTGTCGGTCTAGAAGATTTTGCCGGAGAGATGGATTTTAAAATTGCGGGCACAGTTGACGGTGTTACTGCCATCCAGCTTGACGTCAAGAACAAGGGTTTGACCTCAAAAATGATCAAAGATATCTTTGTTTTAGGTAAAGAAGCCAGGCTAAAAATATTAGAGGCGATGAATAAAGTCATTTCTCATCCTCGAAAGGAAGTTTCCCGTTATGCACCCAAGGTTGTTGTTTTAACTCCTCCTCCTGATAAGATTGGTGAAATTATCGGACCGGGTGGAAAAAACATTCGGGCTTTGATCGCAAAAACTCAAACGGAAATCAATGTTGATGACGATGGTAAAGTAACAGTGAGCGGACTGGATAGGGCTAAGGTTGATGAAGCGGTCGTCCATATCGGCAATATTACCCGCGAAATCCAGGTTGGTGAGGAATTCACCGGAGAAGTCAAAAGGATTTTGCCTTTTGGTGCATTTGTTGAAATGGTCCCCGGTAAGGAAGGATTGGTGCATGTTTCCAAAATGGGGACAGGTTTTGTCAAACATCCCGAAGATGTTGTAAAGCTAGGTCAGAAGGTCAAAGTCAAGGTTTATCAGATCGATAAGATGGGTCGGGTGAACTTACAGATGATAAAATAATTGATTTTCTTGCTTCTTAACGTTACAATGAAAATTATGGCCAGACGTAAATCATTAATTCGACTACCGTTTTTTAAATTAAAGATAAATAAAGGAACAATCTTTAATATCTTTGGTTTTATTTTGATCGGCACTTCATTAGTCATGATAATTTCCTACGCAAAAAACCTTGCCAACCAGGAAAATGGACGAATACTTTATCAGTTAAACCAAATATTAGTTTCCAAATTCGGCGGTTTATCGATTTTTATCCCTTTGATTTTGCTTTTAATTGCGGTTCATTTTTTTAACACCAAGAAACTAAAATTTATTAAGCCAAATATTACCGGCGGGTTTATTATGATCTTTATTGCTTTGATCGGAGTTTTTCAGTCAGGGGAATTTGGCTCGATAATTTTTGAAAATCTGAAACTGGATTTTTCCGTGATCGGAGCGGTCATTATTTTGGGCGTAATCTTTGTAATTGGGTTAGTGCTTTTCCTGGATACTTCAATTGATGCTTTTTTGATTTTTATTTTTACAATTTTAAAAACAATGCTGTTTTTCATTAAAAATTACTTATTTAGGTTCATTACGGGTAAAAAAGAAGAAAATCCCAAGGATAAGCAGTTTATCCTTGATCAAAAAGCCGAAGAAAGATCAGCCAAAACCATGGTTTCTTTTCCTGCTCCCGCCTCAAATACCGTTAAGATGCAAAATGACGAAATAACAATTAAACCTTTATCCCAGTCGCCAAATTCAACCTGGGTCTATCCGCCGATCAGCTTGCTGGCCGATGTATCACAAAAAGAAGCCGACCGCGGTGACGTTAAATATAATGCCTCAATCATTGAAAAAACTCTTGATTCTTTTGGAATCAGAGCCAGGGTGGCGGAGGTTAATAAAGGGCCGGCGGTCAC
>CAYQTP010000090.1:0-3640 GCA_964420475.1 uncultured Gammaproteobacteria bacterium | reverse complement strand
GCGGCAACCGCATCATTAGTTGATAGGGGATTTGATGCACAAAGAAAAACTTTTGCTCCGCCGTCTTTTAAGGTAATCATTAAATTGGCAGTTTCTGAAGTAACATGAAGACAAGCTCCCAAAATAACACCCTTCAATGGTTTTTCTTTTTTAAATTTTTTTCTAATTAGATCCAAAACCGGCATCTGTAACCGGGCCCAATTAATTAATTGTGATCCCAAAGGAGCTAATTTAATATTCTTAATATCAAATTTCATAAGTTAACATTTTAACAAATTATTCTATTACTTTCATCCTTTTCTCAATCTCTTTTTTTGTTGGTTTATGATTCACTGTTCCGTATTTTTCTATGGCAAAACTGGCCATCACATTTCCCAGTTTTAAACAATCCTTAATGGAATAATTCATCAGTAGACCGGCTACAAATCCGCCCCTCCAGGCGTCACCTGCTCCGGTCGGATCGACCAACTTTTTTACCCGATATGATTTTACAAGTACGGGCGAAGCGTGCTTCGCCCCTACATCATAATATAAAACACCCTTTTCTCCCAACGTAGTGATTATTTTCAAACCGGAACCCGTTAACTCGTTAACGGTTTTCTTTAACCGTTTAAAAATCATCGCTATCTCATAATCGTTTCCAACTAAGTAGCGGCAGCTCATTACTCCTTCTTTTAGGTCTTTATCATTTATCCAGGTCAGCGCCATTCCCGGATCATATAAATAGTCAATTTTATGTTTGATCGCCTCCCGTTGAAAATATAAAAAAGAATTTCTATGATTTGCGGAAATAATAAAAAAATCAGTTTTTTTATTATATTTGTTAAAATCGGTCTGAGAAATTCTCTCGGAGGCGCCATAATAAAAACCCCAGATCTGATTATTTTTTATATCGGTGATGACCGATCCGGAGGCAGTATATAAATTTTTATCAACTATGACTCCGCTGGCATCAATTTTATTTTTCTTAAAAAAATTAATAAATTCTTTTCCATCTTTCCCAATTGAACCTAATAAATGAATTGCGGTCTTTTTATTGAAAAATGAAAATTGAAAATTGAAAATTTGTGCAATATTATATGAGATATTAGTTCCTGTTCCCCCTATTTGTTTTTTCAGGTTGCCGACAACAAAAGAGACATTAATTTGATGCAATTTTTCCGGGTGAAAATATTCCTTAAATTCTTTCCCAAAGTCCATGATGGTATCATAGGCGATTGAGCCGGTGACGTAGACATTTGTAAATCTGTTCATTAAATTATTTATAAGATAATACTGTATAAATTGTGGTAAAAACTGAGGCGATAAAAATGATAACCGTCCCTCCGATTGCGAACCACTTTTGAAACCGGTTATTGGCATATTTACCCATGATTTCGGAACTGCTTGTAAATTTTATCAGAAAATAAAATATCGGCGGCAGGACCATGGCATTTAAGATCTGAACCGTGACAACTATTTTAAATAAGTCAATTGAAGGAAGAAAGGCAATTATTAGAAAAGCAATTATTATCTGACCGATAAAAACCGAATAAAAAATCTGGCTTTTATTATATGGGGCGTCCAGACTTCCGGTTATTCCGAAAAATTCGGAAAAAGCATAGGTCGTTGTCAGTCCGACGACGACGATCCCCATAAAACCGGCGTTCATTATGCAAATTGCAAATAAAACTGCCGCCAGCTTGCCGGCAAAAGGCTCTATTGCAATTGCAGCTTGTGTTCCGTCAATTAAAGGAATTTTATTTACGAAAAGGGTGGCCGCTGTTGCCACAATCATAAAGAATGAAAAAAAATCAGCCAAAAATGCTCCCCAATAGGCTTCTATCTGGGAGTATTTTAATTTTTCCGTACCGATTTTCTTATCCAGGCCGAAACTGCTGATAAAAAACTGCCCCCAGGGAGTAATTGTTGTACCCAAAACTCCAAGTCCGATAATAATATAATCTTTCCAATAGCCCGGAGTAAAATCAATTCCTTGCGGCCAGGCCAGATTTTTAAATGCCAGACCCCAATCGGGATTCGATCTGAAAGCGGAAAAAATATAAACCAGATAAAAAAGGGAGGCAAAAAGCATGATATTCTGGGTTAGCTTGTAGCTGCCTTTGATGACAAATAAAAATATTAATCCGATCATGAAGATGATTAATGGTATTGCCGGAAGATGAAGAATTGAAGCGGTTAACTTGAAAGCGGCAATTTCGACAACAATTGTTCCTAAATTGGCAATCAGCAGGGCGGTGAATATAAGTAGTGATACGCCTACACCATGAAATTCACGGATCAGATCACCCAAACCCTTGCGGGTTACCAGACTTACCCTCACTCCCATTTCCTGGGTGACCGCCAGCAGAATAGTGATCCAAAAAAGGGCGAAAAGAATCGGATAACCAAGTTTGGCCCCTGCGATCGCATAAGTCGCCACTCCTGAAGCGTCATTATCGGCCATGGCGGTAATGGTCGCCGGCCCAAGGATACTTAGAAAGATCAAGAATTTGATTCTGTTTTTTTTATAAATATCTAGTATTTTTCCCATATTTAAACCACATCAGCAAACATTCCTTCTAATTTTTTAAATATTTTGTGAGCGATCAGATATAGTCCGACAGAAACTGCCAGTCCGATAGTCAGACTTTCCCAATTTGGAAAAGTACCGTTAAATAAGACCTGGCGGTAGGCATTGATAAACACCGACATCGGATTAATTTTGAAAATAAAGCGGTATTTCTCCGGAAAGAATTCCGTTGCGTAAATTACCGGTGTTACATAAAACCAAAGTGTCATCACCAAATCAAATAAATACTGGACATCCCGGTAAAAAAGATTTAAAGCGGAAAGGAGCAGGGACAAGCCGTAGGTAAAAATAAATTGCATTAAAAATATCGGTAAAAAGAAAAATGCAAAAAAAGTAAAGGGTACTTTGTAAAAAATCATCATTAATATGAAGATTGAAATGGCCAGACTGAAATCAAAGACCTTGGCAAACAAAGTAGACAGGATCAGAATTTCCCGGGGAAAATATATTTTTTTAATTAATGAGGAATTATTTGTTAATGCCCCCATAGCTGAAGAAATAGAATTGGCAAAAAATAACCAGGGAAGCAGGCCCGCATAAAGATAGATCGGGTAGGGGACGCCAATCCCTGTCATTTTCATAATATTAGAAAAAACAAAGCTCATGATGATCATCTGAAAAAGAGGATTCAGAATGATCCAAAAAAAACCTAAAAAGGACTGCTTATATCTTGCCTTGATCTCCCGGGAGGTTAATTTTTTCAGCAAAGACCAGTATTTAAACATAAAATTCTTATTAATTAATAAACAATAACCAAATTTCAAGAAACAAACAAATCTCAATATTCAATAACCAATTAACCAAACTGTTTGATCATTGATAATTGGTTATTGTTTGGAATACTTGGTTATTGTATCTTGGTTATTTTAAAATTATTTAATATTTATATATCTCTTGATTCCTTCATTCACATCCCCATCAAATTCTATTTTTCCGTTTTTTAAATATATAACTCTGGAACAAAAATTTTTTACAGTTTCAAGAGCATGAGAGACAAAGATCGTTGTTACACCGCGTTTTTTGAACTCTTCCATTTTTTTGATGCATTTTGCCTGAAAAGCCGTATCG
>CAYQTP010000089.1:0-3690 GCA_964420475.1 uncultured Gammaproteobacteria bacterium | reverse complement strand
CGGAATGACAGGGACGGCGACGACTGAGGCAGAAGAATTTCATAAAATTTATAAAGTTGATGTTATTGCCGTACCGACCCACTTGGTCATGCAAAGAAAAGACCAGCCGGATATGATCTATAAGACGGAAAAAGGAAAGTTTTCGGCCGTAGTTGAGGAAATCGCCAATAACTATAAAATCGGACGGCCGATCCTGGTCGGGACGACCTCAATTGAAAAAAACGAATATTTATCAACACTTTTAAAAAATAAAGGTGTTCCCCATCAACTGTTAAATGCCAAGAATCATGAAAAAGAGGCGGAGATCATCGCCGGCGCCGGTGAAAAAGGTGCGGTGACAGTTGCCACCAATATGGCCGGCCGGGGAGGAGATATCGTTCTTGGCGGAAGTTATCCGCAAGATAAAAAAATTGAAGAGTGGCAGAAAAAACATGATGAAGTAGTCAAATTGGGCGGACTTTATGTCTTGGGAACCGAGAAACATGAATCGCGGCGGATCGATAATCAGCTGCGCGGACGCTCCGGCCGCCAGGGTGATCCGGGCGAATCAAGATTTTTTGTCGCTCTTGAAGATGATCTGATGAGAATCTTCGGAGGTGAACAGATTTCAAAAATGATGACCTTTTTAAAATTTCCCGAAGATCAGCCTTTAACCCATTCCATGGTTTCCAAGGCAATAGAACAGGCCCAGGTAAAAGTTGAAGGATATAATTTTGATATTAGAAAACACCTGGTTGATTTTGACGATGTTCTGAATAAACAAAGAGAGATTATTTATGAACTGCGTAAGAAAATGCTTTTCGGCAGCAGGAACGACGCGGATTTTAAAATAACGATATTGGATATTTTCAGGGAAGAAGTCAATGTGCTTGTCAATAATTACATGATGAATGTCGATCAGCTGACCGAAACAGATAAAACAAAATTAATTCAGGAATTAAATATGATGTTTTCTTTTGAGGAAAAAGAATTAAAGCTGTTGATCCAGTCAAAAAATCAGGAAAAAATTATCGGTTTTTTAAACCAGGCGATCGAAAAACAATTTAGTATCAGGGAGAAAAAAATAGGCAAGGAAATCTGGGGGGAAGTCGTCCGGTCCGTGGTATTATCAACGATAGATAAATTCTGGATGGATCACTTGACGGCGATCGAGGATCTGAGGGAGGGAATAAATCTTCGCGGCTACGGACAACTTGATCCGCTGGTCGAATATAAAAATGAAGCTTACTCAATGTTTGAAAAATTGATCGGAAATATTAATTTTGAGGTGACCAGACGGTTATTTAAGATTGAAATAGAAGTAGGGGCAAAGCACGCTTTGCCCGTACAGGACGAAAATCAGCCAAAAATGGTTTTGCAGTCGGCCTCATCAATTGATCCGTTTAATCAAGCTCAATCTCAGCAGATGCCGGAAAAGTCAGTTTCAGCTGCTCCCAAGAGCAATCCTCACAAAAAATTAGGCAGGAACGATCCGTGCTGGTGCGGAAGCGGAAAAAAGTACAAAAAATGCCATTATCCCGATTAATCTAGAGGCAACTTCAGAAACTTGACTTTCAAAAGTATTTAGGCTTATAATATAAATATAGGAAGTTATTAATTTAATATGTCAGGCGAAATATTGGAAAGCACGGCAGGACTGGAAACAGAGTGGATATTTGATACGGTATTTCTTCTTTTTTTGCTGCCTTTTTTCGCGATCACTAATACTTAACAGGACATTCTTTCCACAGCCCACGATTATTTTTTTGTGCTTCTTTTTGCGCTTCCAGGAACTGAGAAACGTATCTTACATCCGGCGGAAAAGTTGAGACTTGGGCAAATCCCTGGCGGACAAGATAATCATTAATGAAAATATCTTCGACCCAAACGTAGCGGAGCAGGCGTTTGTACTTGTCGGTTTCAGAAACGTCTTTTTGGATAAAGATCTCCTTTCCTTCAACCAATCTTTTATTTTCATCAGCAGCTGCCTGGCCAAAACATTCAACAGGTTTTTTCGGGTCATGAAGTTCGGGTGTATTTACCCCAATATATCTCACTTTAACATTTCCCTCAATTTCTATCGTATCACCATCAATTATCCGAACAACCTTAACTCTTTGTTTTTCATAAGGAATAGAAGTTATTGTTGAAATTGGAATTTTTGTTGGAGCTAAAGAAGTTTTTGATAGTCGATCAGGTTTAAAAAATAACTGAAGAACCGCCAAAATTAATACCAGAACATAAATAAGCTGTTTCTTTATCATTTTACCGTAACGCTTTTGGCAAGATTACGCGGCTTATCAGGATCGGCGCCCCGGCCGACTCCGAGATAATATCCTAATAATTGCCCAACGATAATATTGGGGAATATCGTCAGGTCCCCAAGATCCGGAGTTTTAATCAGTATGTCAAATTCTTTTGACTCGAATGGGGAAATTCCGATAATTAATCCGCCGCGGGCTTTAAGTTCGGAAGCGCTGGACAAGACCTCATCTTTGACTTCATCTTGAAAGGCCAGAACAAAACATGGCGTGCCTTTTTGGATTAAAGTGATCACACCGTGTTTTAGTTCACCGCTGGCAAAGGGTTCGGCATGAATGTAGCTGGTTTCTTTGATCTTTAAAGCGAATTCCAGCGTCGCCGGATAGTTGAGATATTTGCCGATCAGATACATATGCTCTTCATCCATTAATTTCTTGGCTAAGGCAACCAGCTGATTGACCATATTTGTATCGAGCCATTCTGTTAAAATCTTACCGGTCTTCTTTATTTCTTCCTTTCCCTGCTCATATCTACCCGCGACAGCCATTGTTAAAAGGTAAAGAGTGGAAAGTTGAGATGTAAAAGCTTTGGTCGAAACAACGGCAATTTCCGGTCCGGCTCCCACCGATAAAACCAGATCAGCCAGTCTCTCTAAGGTTGATCCGCGGGCGTTAACAACGGCAACGATCTGCGCCCCTCTTTTTTTTGCCTCCCGGACGGCAACTAGGGTATCGGCGGTTTCCCCGGACTGGGAAACGGCAAAGACAATCGTTTTTTCATCGATAAATTTGGAGAAAGGAATAAATTCATAAGCAGGAATTGATTGAGCCTCAATTCCTTGTTTGGCAAAAAAATATTTAGCTGCCAGAGTACAGTATGAAGCAGTGCCGCAGCCGGTCAAGACTATTTTATATCCTGATTTGATTTTATTTGCCAGTTCAATAATTATTTTTTCATTAATTGAAGCGGTTTTTGGAATAGTTTTCAGCTGTTCATAGATCTCCTTAATTAAAAAATGCGGATAGCCGCCTTTTTCCGCATCTTCTAATTTCCAGTCAAGGGTTTGCGGAGTAAGTGGTTTTTCTTTTTCCGACTCGATGTCAAAAAGCTTGACTCCGGTCTTACTTAAAACAACCGCTTCTCCGTCATTTAAGAAATATACTTTGTTTGTTTCTTTTAAAAATGCCGGAACGTCGGAGGCAAGAAAATATTGACCGTTTCCTATACCCGTAACCAGCGGTGAACCGTTTCGGCAGGCAATTATTGTTTGGGAATTAAGATCCAGAACGGCAATGGCGTTGGAGCCTCTTAAAGTTTTAAAAGTTTCAAAGACGGCCTGGGTAATTGATTTAGTATTTGATTTTTCTTCTATTAGGTGAGCAATCACTTCGGTATCGGTTTCGGAGATAAACCGGTGATTATTTTTTATCAGCTCCTCTTTTATTGCTT
>CAYQTP010000088.1:624-3799 GCA_964420475.1 uncultured Gammaproteobacteria bacterium | reverse complement strand
CCGTCGCAGCTGTCCCCGTCATTCCGGCTAATTTTTTATACATTCTAAAATAATTCTGTAATGAAACTGTGGCCAGGGTCTTTGATTCCCTCTGGATCGTCACATTTTCTTTGGCTTCTATCGCCTGATGCAGACCCTCGGAAAATCTTCTTCCCTGCAGCAGCCGGCCGGTAAACTCATCAACAATAATCACTTCGTTGTCCTTTACAATATAATCCTTGTCTAATTTAAAAAGGGTTTTGGCTTTTAAAGCCGCTTCAATATGAAAAAGGGTCTCAAAATCTTTTTCATAAATATTGGCAACTTTTAAAATTGATTCTATTTTTTTAATACCCGCATCGGTCAGGTTGGCCGTCCGTAATTTCTCGTCAATAACATAGTCTTTATTTTCATCAAGCTGATTTACGATCCGGGGATAGAGATAATATTTGGAAGTATCTTCCTGGTTGGGAGCGGAGATAATATGAGGCGTCCGCGCCTCATCGATCAAGACGGAGTCCGCTTCATCAATAATGGCAAAATGATATTTCCGTTGTACGGTCTCATTTGGATTCTGCGCCATATTATCACGCAGGTAATCAAAACCGAATTCGCTGTTGATTCCGTAAGTAATATCGGCCAGATAAGCTTCCTTTCTGGAAACCGGTTTTAGATGTTGAAGACGCCAGTCCATTGCATCCTTATCATTATATTTTGGATCAAAAATATATGATCTGTCAGAGATCATCGCTGCCGTCGTCAGCCCCAAAAAATTAAAGATTGTTCCCATCCAGCCGCAGTCGCGTCTCGCCAAATAATCATTAACGGTCACCAGATGAACTCCCTCACCGGATAGTGCATTTAAATATAGGGCGGTAACCGAAGACAGGGTCTTTCCCTCACCGGTTTTTTGTTCAACGATCTTTCCTTCATGCAGAGCGATCCCCGCCATTAACTGAACATCAAAATGGCGTTGTTTCAAAGTCCGTCTGGCCGCTTCACGGGCAAGAGCAAATGCCCAGGGCATTATTTCATCAATTTTATTTTCGTCTCCCCGGACTATCTGTTGAAGTTTTTTTGTTTCTTTTAGGAAATCAGCATCTTTCAGATCTCTCGTTCTGTTCTCCAGCTTGTTAATCTCTTCAACCTTTTTTTGCAGCCGGTTGATTTCTTTCTGATTGTAGTCAAAAAATTTTTTGAAAAAGTTAAACATACTATAAAAATACAGCTAAACTAGTTATTTAGTTAACGAGTTAAAAAGTTAACGAGTTGATTAAAGAACCCGTTAACCCGTTAACACGATAACCTGATAACGGCTTTTATTACTTAATGAAATATTCTTGGGGTATTACTAAAATCTTTATGGCCGAATAATTATTATTTTTTTCCTCACCGGTTTTTTTAACAACAAAATGAACCGTGTCACCTTCTTTGAACTTACTGAAACCGATCACTTCCTGTAATAAGGTTTTGATATTGATCATAGACATTTTAGTGCTTGTTTCTATGTCCAGACTATATGTATTTTTATCACTGGCAATTATTTTAATATTGTAATTTTCTTTATCTATCTCGGTGATCTTACCCGAATCAGTTAAAAAGTTTTCATCAACCAGAACTACATTGGCGGTAATTATATTGTCAGCCATTACTCCACTGACAATAATATAATTATTTTTTATAATATCATCGACTTTAATTTCTTTTTTTTGCGCTCCAATAATTTGGAAATATTTTGTTAACGTGCTATCAAGTTTTACCTGATTTTCTATACCATTATTATTAATTTTTATTTTATTTCCATCATTACTGAGAACAAAGCCGGAGACAGCCTTATTATTTTTCTTTCTTATTTCCAAAACTTTATTGGCGACTTTATCTTTCAGCAGCTGGATATCTTTATCAACCGCAACCGTCGGAGAAGACGATGCCGACTCTGAGGATGTTTGAGCAAAAATAATAGAGTTTGCTAATAAAAAATATAACAATGAAACAATGAAACAATTTTTTATGGCTTTATTCATAGTTCGCTGTCAATAAAATAAACTTTAATAAATTTTTCCTGCGGTCTTGACTGTTTTTCTTTCGGATAAACAACTATCTTAATTGAATTTTCTCCCAGAGCCAACGGAAATTCTAAATCAAACTTTTCCTGTTTATTGTTGACTATCAGGTCTTTGATCGGCGATTGAACAATAATCAGAGAATTTTTTGGGGCCGTTCCCTTAAGATGAACGGAATTAATTTCAACAATGCTGTTATCGGCCGGTTCACTTAATTCAAAAGGCTTGATTTCAGTCCCTGATAAATTGGGAGAAATTGTTTTTCCTTTAAGCGGAGCGATCACTTTATTTTTTGCCAGCTCTATATCCTTGCTTTTGAAAGAAATAAAAACGGCCACAACACCGCCGAAAAGCAAACCCAAAAAAATTGCCACGATCGTTTCTTTTTTCATATATTTAATTTCCGTTAACTATGCTGTGTAAAACTTCCGGAATTAATTCAATGACATTATCTATATTATACCAGTATCCTTTGGATTGGAAAAGCTTATCCCCGGTTTTTTTAAGTAAAATTGAGGCGGAAACAGCAGACGTTAAAGATGAATTCGTAGCTGATAAAGCGGTTGTCAAGCCGGCAAGGATATCACCGGTGCCGCCCTTGGTCAGACCGGCATTTCCGCCTTCAATCACATAAGTTTCTGTTCCATTGGATATGATGTCGACAACGGCCTTTAATAAAATTATTACCTGATATTTTCCGGCGGTTTCTTCAACGGTTTTTATTTTTTTATCCGTGGTCAGATTTTGGATCGGCCGGTTAAAAAGTTTTTCAAATTCTTTCTGATGGGGAGTGATCACGGCCGGTTCTTCCAGATTTGACAGCCATTCCGGTTTCATTACCTGAAGGCTTCCCGCATCAAGAATAAACTTTTTACCGGAAAAATTATCGATCAATGATTTTGTCAGATCAAAAGTATACTTTCTCTCATCACCTTCTCTCATCATTCCGGACCCGATCAAGATCGCATCATCCTCTCTGACATACTCCAATAATTTTTCCTGGGGAACGATCATACCGTTGCGGAACTTTTTTTTAAGGGTTAAAAATATTTCCCTGTTTTCTCAAAAGCAAGAACTTCCAGAGGCTCTTCCACCACCATTATTTGACTTTTGTCTCTTTTAAAATCTGAACA
>CAYQTP010000088.1:0-614 GCA_964420475.1 uncultured Gammaproteobacteria bacterium | reverse complement strand
ATAATGGACCATGTCACAAAAATGAGAGGCGATCTCAGCCGCCCAAAGAGAGGCGGAATGAAAAAGGGATGAGCCGCCGATAATGAGGACCCGGCCGTTCTGGCCTTTGTGAGAGTTAGGTTGTGGTAGAGATAGTTTGGATAAAAAAGTTTTAACTAATTTAGAGTCTGAGGTTTTTATAACCATATTTGTTATAATTTTACATTATTATGCTAACTCATGTCCAACTTAGAAATCTATTCATCGGGTTTTGGAAACAAAGAGATCATCGGGAATCGCCGCCAATTCCTTTAGTTCCCCAGAATGCAGCCTCTGGTGCCTTACTTGCTTGGCGAACCGCATTCCCAGGGAAATAGATTGTATAACATTCAGCCGTGTTTTAGAAGTCAGGATATTGATGAGGTTGGCGATAACCGCCATACGACCTTTTTTGAGATGATGGGAAATTGGAGCTTGGGTGATTATTTCAAGAAGGAACAGCTACCCTGGTTTTGGGAATTTCTCACCGAAATCGTTAAGCTTCCTAAAGAAAAACTTTATGTCACGGTGTTTGATGGAGATGAAAATTATAAAGTTTATAAAAATAAATTATATCAACCATTAACACCAGACCT
>CAYQTP010000087.1:0-3799 GCA_964420475.1 uncultured Gammaproteobacteria bacterium | reverse complement strand
GATGCAAAATTAATACCCGATAGAGAAGTATATATTTTTGAGTGTTTAGGAACCCCTGATGGGTATCGCTGTACGACCGGCGACGGCTTGCTTGACCAGAACCTAACCGGAAATAATTATTTATCTTCACTTTACAGCACTTACGGATATCAATTTATTGCCCTGACCGATATTCAAAATAATCCAATCGAACAGTCATTTACCGATCAACCGATAGTGACCGACGGGACAGGCACCTTTGGCCCTCTGGAATGGGAGAGTTTTACCACCACCCAAATCGGACGGGTGATGATGGCAATGCAGAACGTGGAGAGTGATCAAGACATCGCTCAAACAAAAAGCCAGCAGCTTGGAACCTTTCTTTTTGACAGCAGCTATGAAACGATCTGTATCATGATCAAATGGGACCCGTACGGGACGGTTTTTGATCGAGATAATCTTAAACCGATTGAAGGAGCTACGGTAACGCTTCTTCACAAAAATAAAGACAATAATTTTGAACCGGTGAAAGCCGCCGATATTTTCAACGGACTTAATAATCCGCAGACAACAACGGGTGACGGAAAATATGCTTTTTATGTCCCCGACGGTATTTATAAAATTAAAGTTGAAAAAGAAGGATACCAGCCGGTATTTGAAGTTAAAAGTATTGATAAAGGGGTTTGGAAGGCATACCCGCAGTTATATGACGGAGGAGAGATTGTGACCAAGGGCAAGCTTGAACTTCGAAATTTAGCAATGAAAAAAATGACAATCGGCGATCAGATAATACAAACCTTTCAAGACGTCTGGCTTGACATTATAAGCGACCGCTGATTATTTTACTTCGTTTTAACGTTGTCCCGCAATAAAATTTCAAAATACATCTTGACAAAGTAAACAATCGTTTACTAAACTGTAAACAAACGTTTACCAAATATGAATGAACTTATCAATGAACAGATCAGCGTCATGACCAAATTTGATAGAGAAAAAGGGACTGTCATGCCGATAAAAATCCGCTGGCAGGGAAGAGATTATCTCATCACAAAACTTGCCTATTACCACAAAAGGAGAGAAGGAAGAAACATTCAGCATATCTTCCATGTATCCAACGGGACAATGGATTTTAAACTGCGGCTGGACTCGGAGACTTTGCACTGGACGCTGGAGGAGGCAACCGATGGAAACTAATCTGATTATAAATCACAATAAACCTCTTGTGATGCATATTGATTTGAACTCTTGTTTTGCCACCGCAACCCAGCAGGCATTTCCCCATCTTCGAGGCAAACCGCTGGTGATGGCGGCATATAACTCGCCCCGTGGCTGCGTCCTGGCCCCATCGATCGAGGCAAAAAGATTTGGGATAAAAACCGGAATGAGGGTAATGGAGGCAAAGATGCTTTGCAAAGATGTCATTGTCCGGACGACCGATGTCACTTTGGTCAGAGATATACATATTAGGTTAAAAAAGATAACCGGAGACTACTCGACCGTGGTTGCCCCGAAAAGCATTGATGAAGTGGTGATAGATTTTTCGGCAATCGGACCCGTTCTAAAACGTCCGCTGACCGATATCGCCAATGAAATAAAACAGCGGATCAAGAAAGAGATTGGCGAATGGATGGTCTGTTCGGTCGGCATCGGGACCAACAGGTTTCTTGCCAAGACCGGAGCCGGCCTGCACAAACCTGACGGGCTTGATGTGATTGATCATATAAATCTGAGAAAAGTATATTCCAGACTTAAGCTGATCGACCTATGCGGCATTAATCACCGTTTTCAGGCCCGGCTAAACATCAATGGTATTTTTACCCCGCTGCAATTTCTCGATGCGCCCCTGCCCCTTCTTAAAGATCGGGTATTTCAATCAATTGTTGGGTATTATTGGTACAAAAGACTGCGCGGACATGAGGTTGACGATATTGAATTTTCAAGAAAAAGTTTTGGCCAGGATTATGCATTGGGAAAGCAGACGGCAAACCCTGAGGAACTTTCGAAAATACTGATGAAATTGTCGGAAAAAATGGGAAGAAGGCTCCGCAGATCAGGCCAGGCGGCAAACGGGATCCATGTTGCAATTATTTATAATGATTACACTTTCTGGCATCGGGGAAGAATGATGAACCGGCCGATGTATTCGACAGGAGAGCTTTTCAGGGCCACCCAGCTCATTTTCAACCAGCAGCCCGAAAGAAAGACGGTCGCCAAGATCTCGGTCTCCTGCTATGATCTGATCCCTTCCAAAAAATCACAACTGTCTCTGTTTGATGAGGGCTTAGATAGATCAAGAAAAATATCTGATGCGCTGGACTCGATCAATAATAAATATGGAGAGTTTGTCATTACTCCTGCCCTGCTTTTGGGGATGGATAATAAGGTGGTCGACAGGATCGCCTTCGGCGCCGTCAAAGAACTTGAAGATTTGTATATATAGCTTAAATCTACTTGGCAGAAAAGTGTCTAAAAAGTTTAAACTAGATTAAAAATTATATTTTTAAATGGAATCTTGTTCTTCAAATATTGTATTATAAAACATATGGAAGAACAAAACATTTCTCCTCAACCACAACCACCAGAACCAATTATTTCTCCACCAAGACAGAAATTATCATTAGCAACAATTATTATTGTTTTGTTTCTTTTAGTGGTTGGAGTAGGGGCTTATTATTTGGGAACGAAACAAGCAACAATTGACAATAATTTGGTACCTACCAAAATACCAACAGCTACCATTGTACGACCAACTCTTATTGTTAATGCCATACCAACTTCTGATTCCGAAAAAACTATTTATGTAAAAGACGAGGGTTGGGGGCCGTGTCCCCCTGAAGGTATATGTATACAAAAAACTACGCTTTATAGTTCAGGTAGATTGGTATTTAAAGGGGAAAAAAACGGTGAAACTTTTTTAAGTAAGGATTTAATTAACCAAATAGTTACTGAAATTAAAAAAACGGGGGTAATGAACAAACCTTGTGAAGCGTCAATAGTGGTGGATTATGGAGTTGATTATAAAATCTATATTGATAATCAAGAGAAATCTATTAAATATCCTGGATGTTTTGATGAACTAAAAGAAATAGAAAAATTATTTTTATGATATTTGATTTATTCTACTTAAGACAAACTTAACTGAGATAAAATCCCCAACGTTGTTTTATTAATCTTAATAAAGATTATATACAGCAAAGATTGCTATATCAATCTAAATCTATGATTGATTTAATACTCCAAAACCAGATACCGTACAGTTTCTATCAAAGTGTGGAGATGCCCGGAATTGAACCGGGGTCCGGGAAAACACTTGTAAAATTGTTTAGCTTAGAATAGATTATTTTTACTCGATCTCGACCGCTTGTATAATCAAAGCGCTTCGAGAAGCTAGTTATAAGTTGTGGACTCGGTAACTAACTAGAAAAGTTACCTTGCCTTATTCCGATTGGTTACCCCCTTATAGATTTAATCGGACGAAATCTAAAGGGAGGGATTTAGTTATATAACTTTGCAACGGCAAATTGATTGCCATACGCTAAGAAATATCTTTCATCCGCTGACAAATTTTGATTATCAGTTAATTTTTTCCGTTTAACGGACAGGTCCGTCTAAGCCATTTTTAAAAGTGCAAATTTCCCGTCGATGCCTTGCATCCCCAATTTAGTTTAATTAGTTAAATTAGTCAAAGTTGGTTGAAACCAGTTCAACCAACTAGACTAATTCAACCAATTCTAACTTTTTACATATTCTTTTATTTCCCTTTCGTCTCTTATTTTTATATCTCTTTTCTTCTCTAACTTTCTTTTTTCAATATCTTTTC
>CAYQTP010000086.1:0-3804 GCA_964420475.1 uncultured Gammaproteobacteria bacterium | reverse complement strand
AAATGAACCGTTTATTTTCAAACAAACCGTTGCAATTACTAAAGATGATAAATTGGCACCGCCAAACTGGCCTGATATTGAGATGAAAGAAAAAACCATTATCAAAGATGCTTTTGGTATTTACTGTGTTGACTGCAATCATGACAATGAACCATATCAAACAATCAGACTTTAAAAAAATCAAAAATATCGCCATTGTCGGTTTGTCTGACAAGCCCGACCGCCCGTCCTATGAAGTAGGAAAATATCTATTGGAAAAGGGATTTAAAATCTTTCCGGTCAATCCGAATATTGATAATTTTTTAGGAATAAAAAGTTATAAAACTTTATCTGATATTAAAGAAAAAATTGATGTTGTTGATATTTTTCGCAAGTCTGAGTTGGTTGAACCGATCGTTGATGAAGCTGTTAAAATAGGCGCCAAAAATATCTGGATGCAGGAAGGTGTCGTCAACGAAAAAGCTGCCGCTCATGCCCGTTCTGCCGGATTAACCGTCGTAATGAATATGTGTATGATGAAAGAACACAGGCGCGTTAACACCATAACATCTTAATTCTTCAAAAGTTTTCTAAAAATCCCCTTGACTTTTTAATAACATACTAGTACACTAGTAATCGTATGAATAAAGCAGGGGAGTTGGTTGAAGCTTTTTTGAAAAATAAGTCGGGTCCGGAAATGCTTGATTTTCTAAAAGGAATTTTGACACCAAGGGAAATCGATGAACTTTCCACCCGATTACAGATCGTCAAGATGATCAAATCCGGCCTCCCCCACCAAGAAATCGCCCGCCGCCTGAAAGTCGGTGTGGCAACGGTGACACGAGGATCAAGGGAATTAAGAATGGGGAGATTTAAAAAAATTTAATAATTATGATAAATAATATAAATAAAAATTGGTGGACAAACAACCTCTGGTGAAGCAGAAGATTTTTTGATTGTATAAACCTCTGCTTCAGGCGGAGGATTTTTTTTGTATTATAAATTTCTATTAAAAAAATATGAAAAACACAAAATTTACTTTATCAGAGTCGGAAATCCCGCAATATTTTTTAAATATTAATTATTATTTAAAAAAATATTTGGGTAGATTGCCCGATCCGCCGCTTAATCCGGCTACTAATCTGCCAATAAAAGCTGAGGACCTTGCGGCGATTTTCCCGATGGAATTGATTAAACAGGAAGTTTCTTTAGAGGAAAAAATTGCGATTCCTGACGAGATAAGAGAGCTGTATAAATTATACCGGCCGACACCACTCATCCGTGCTCTACGGCTGGAAAAATTTTTAGATACACCGGCCCATATTTATTTTAAAAACGAGGGGGCGACTTTAACCGGCAGTCATAAGATCAATACAGCCTTGGTACAAGCATATTACAATAAAAAGGAGGGTGTAAAAACTTTAACGACGGAAACCGGAGCCGGTCAGTGGGGTTCGGCTTTGAGCGTCGCCTGTAATTTTTTTGGTCTAAAATGTGTCGTTTTTATGGTTAGGGCGTCTTATGACCAAAAACCATATCGTAAAACGATTATGCAGCTTTTTGGTGCCGAAGTTAATGCCAGCCCGTCAATTAAAACAAAATTCGGAAGGGAGATACTGAGAAAAAATCCTGACCATTTCGGTAGTCTGGGAATTGCCATCAGCGAAGCTTTGGAAACATTAACTCAAAGACAAAACGCTAAATATTCTTTAGGCAGCGTCTTAAACCATGTCATCCTGCATCAGACCATTGTCGGTCAGGAGGCAAAAAAACAAATGGAAATGACGGGTGAGTATCCTGATAGCATCATCGGTTGCGTCGGAGGCGGCAGTAATTTTGCCGGATTTGCAATCCCCTTTTTAATCGATAAAATTTCCGGTAAAAAAAATGTCAAAGCAATTGCCGTTGAAGCTGAGTCCTGTCCCAAGATGACCAAGGGAGAGTTCCGCTATGACTTTGGTGATGCGGCAAAGAAGACGCCGCTTTTAAAAATGCAGACGATGGGCTGTGACTTTATTCCGTCGCCAATTCATGCCGGCGGCTTGAGATATCACGGGAATGCGCCGATCTTATCTTTTCTTAATCAGGAAAAAATAACCGAGGCACGTGCTTACGATCAAATAGCAACTTTCAAAGCAGCTGTTGACTTTGCCAAATGCGAGGGGATAATCTCTGCCCCGGAATCAGCGCATGCCATCAAAGCAGCAATTGATGAAGCGTTAATTGCCAAAAAAGAGGGTAAAAAGAAGGTTATTCTTTTTAACCTTTCCGGCCACGGTTTGTTAGACCTTAATGGTTATGACAAATTTTTACACAATAAGTTATAATTCAAAATAGAGACTATGAAAAAACGAATTCTGACCGGAGATACCCCGACAGGAAAATTACATATCGGCCATTATGTTGGATCATTAGAAAACAGAATTAAATTCCAACATGAATACGACACTTATATTATTTTGGCTAACGTTCACGCTTATGCTAATTATTTTCAAAACGCGGATCGTATTAATGATGATGTTTATAATGTGTTTTTAGACAACCTGGCCGTAGGCATTGACCCCAATGTGGCAACAATTTTTCTCGAGTCGGGAATTCCTGAACTTTTTGAACTTTACAGTTTCTTCTTGACTATGGTCAAACATTCAAGAGTAATTAGAAATCCTTCTGTAAAAGAAGAAGTTATATATAAAAAACTTGATCCGTCGATTGCATTTATAGTCTATCCATTATTGCAAACAGCTGATATTTTGGGATTTAATGCTAATTTGGTTCCTGTTGGTGAGGATCAACTACCCGTAGTTGAACAAGCCCGGGAAATAGCAAGAAATTTTAATAAAACTTACGGTGAAACCTTTATTGTTCCTGAAGGAAAAGTCGGACGTATAAAAAGACTCATTGGGACCGATGGAAAATTAAAAATGAGTAAAAGTGGGGATAATGCTATTTTACTTTCTGAGAGTGAAGAGAATTTAAAGAAAAAAGTAATGACAGTCTATACTGATCCAAATAGAATTCATGTGACCGATCCCGGTAAAGTTGAAGGTAATCCTGTTTTTATATACCACGATGCTTTTAATCCCAATAAAGAAGAGGTGGATGATTTAAAAACAAGATATAAAATGGGTAAAGTCAGTGACATAGAAGTAAAACATAAACTTTTTATTGCCTTGAATAATTTTCTTCAACCAATCAGGGAAAAAAGAAAATATTATAAAGATAGACCTAAAATAGCTAAAGAAATTCTAATAGAAAGTACTAAAAAGGCCAGAAAAGTCGTTATTAAAACAATAGAAAAATTTAGAGAAAAAACAAAATTAAATAGCCTTATTGAAATAAGATAAAATCGCCCAACAAACCGTCCGCGAGGTTAAAGAAAAAATGGGTCTCAGTTGACAAAATAAAAAATATCTTCTATTATGGTTGGTGAACGAAAGTTCATATATATGGATATACCACTCGCGGAACAACTCCGCCCTCAATCCCTCGATGAGTTTGTCGGACAGGAACATCTTGTTGGGAAAGGCAAACCGATCCGCCGGATGATCGAAAACAAAAAAGTCATTTCTATGGTTTTCTGGGGGCCGCCGGGAACCGGAAAGACAACCCTAGCCCGGATTATTGCCAAATATATTGAAGCGAATTTTGTTCCTTTTTCAGCCGTTGCCGGGGGCGGAGTAGCTGAAGTCCGCAAGATCATTGCCGAAGCCAAGAAAAATTACGGACTTTTTCAAAAAACCACTGTCCTTTTTGTTGACGAAATCCACCGATTTAATAAAGCCCAACAGGATGCTTTTCTCCCTTACGTTGAAGATGGAACAATTA